>CAZHUX010000001.1:0-76917 GCA_964535445.1 uncultured Galactobacillus sp.
TTTGCAAAGAAGTATAAGGTTTATGTTGTTCTCAAAGGACCTGATACGATTGTAGCGGCACCATCTGGTGAAATGTATATTAACCAGAGCGGCAATCAGGCGCTGGCGCAGGCAGGAAGCGGTGATCTCCTGACCGGTATTATGACTGCTGTGTTGACAATGGTAAGTGATGTATTCCAGGCTGTATGCATGGCTGTCTGGTTACATGGTTACCTTGCCGAAGTCGGAACACAGACACATTCCATGCAGAACTTTGATCTGTTATCGTATCCAGAGATTATGGATCAGTTATTTAAAAAGCATGGTTTCTAAAAAAAAGACTTCTGACGAAGTCCTTTTTTTATCCCTTGAGACCTTCTTCCTGTCTCTGCATGTTTTCTACGACAACGTCATAGATATCACCGATAGACTGTCCGTATTCCAGGATAAGCCATGGCTCATTGGTATGGAAATGAATCTTGATTAACGTATCATCTCCAACTACCAGCAGACAGTCACCCTTGAAATGTTCTGTGATGTAATCATGAATCTTATCTTCATCAAGATCATGTCCATCAATCAGAAGCTGTGTATCAAATTTGAACTCTAACTGTTCCATATAACCCTCCAGTTTTACAAACAGGATTATAGCATGATTCTATTTCCTTAAGATGTATAACAATTCTGATTCTTTTTTCGTGGAATCCGGTATTTTTCCGGTAATAAATGAATAGAAGGAGATTTACTATGGACAAAAAAGAAAATGAAAGAATTGAAATGATTATGAAACAGCTTCAGGAAGGTGTGAATCAGGTGTATGAAACCGACCAATGGAAACAATATCTGAAAGTCATGTCACGCTTTCATACCTACAGTTCCGCCAATACCATCCTGATTTTCAAACAGAAAAGAGATGCGGCCTATGTAGCGGGATATCAGACATGGAAAAACAAGTTTAACCGCTATGTAAAGAAAGGAGAAAAAGCAATTCATATACTTGCGCCTGTGCATAAGTGTGTGGAAGAAGACACGGATAGCGAAAAGAAATACCGGATCATCGGATTCAGACCGGTTAATGTCTTTGACATCTCACAGACTTCAGGGAAACCATTACCAGCCTATATGAGCAATGAAATGGAAGGCAATGTTACAGACTATGATCACTTCATTCAGAAACTGATAGCGGTTTCACCGGTACCGGTTGAATTTGCAACTTTAAAAGGTACGATGCATGGATGCTATAATCCGGTTTCTCATTCCATTATGATTTCAGATACGATGTCAGAAATCCAAACTGTAAAAACGCTTCTGCATGAAATAACCCATGCATTACTGCATGGGTCAGCTGATCTGACAAGAGAAGTCAAAGAAATAGAAGCAGAAAGTACAGCCTATGCTGTATGTTCCTACTTCCATATTGATACTTCTGAATACTCATTTCCATATATTGCCGGATGGTCACAGGATTGCTCGTGGGAAGATCTGAAGCCTTCATTGGATTCCATACGATATGCGTCAGATTACCTGATCACATCCATCAAAGATGAACCGATCTATACAAGTACAGAAAGATCACTTCTGTCTGCGGGAACGACGGGTCAGTATATTTAAAGTATGACTCTTTTCTGTTTCCGGAACAGCCTCACCTTCCAAAGGCATCTTTCTTAATTCAGCCGTGTTATCTAATGCATCATCTTCGGAAGGTCCGCTGATGATATCCGGAAGTTCATCTTCATCAGAGGCGTAATCGTCATCTTCTTCCACGATTGGTTCTTCAGGATATGGTGCAGATGGTTCTTCTGAAACATGCAGGACTTCTTCATGCATGACATCGGAATCACTTTCATTCATTTCTTCGTGCGGCTGGGCCAGTTCGTTTTTATCAGAGATGACTTCCGCTTCCATATAATCAGAATCTTCTGCCGTATCATCATCTTCTGTAATTTCATCTGTTGGAAGAACTTCTGTTTCTTCTGAGACAGTTGTTTCTTCCTCCTTTACAGCAGGATGATAATCTGAATCTTCCGGCTTACGTAAACGAACGAGAAGATATGGAATGTCTGGTAATTCTATGGCAAATTCACCCTGGTATACACCAGCCGGCTGAATATCCATATTCCATGTATCAATGATATCTACCGCATATTCTGTATCATCATCTTCATGGAATGTATATTTCTTACACTGCAGATAACCAAAGTAATACAGATACTGTTTATCTGTTCCATCATCACCATAGCCTTCTGCTATATGGCTGGAATTATCAATAAAGGAAAGTTCCTTACCCGGTACTTCCTCTGATATTCTGGATAAGAAGGCAAGACGTTCTACAGCTTTTCCTTTTAATGTACCGCCCTTATCAATAAAGAGATCATCTCCATACGCTTCTGAAAGAGATGGATAGCCGCCACGGATCAAGGTTTCATAGCTGCGGCGTACGATCTCTTTAGCAGGTAATGCATATCTGAAATCAGGCTGGTCTCCCTCGATACCAATGTCATCGATGATTACAGGTTTACGATACCACTCTCTGATGTCATTGGTTCTTTCAACAGGATTATAGAGATCAGATGCTTCTATACTGCAATGGGTTGTCCAATCAGAGACAAAGTCAAAGCTTCCCTGCACACCAGATACACTGCGTAAATGACGATAGGAATCTCTTTTGGCAAGTGCATCTGCCATTTTGGAAAGATCAGTTATCGCAGGATCTCTGCTTAGTGTCCACCACACATTATGGTATGCGCCGAATCTGTCACACATCATATTGACATAGTTAACTTTCTGCGCAGGTGACAATTCATTAACCGTCTTTCCGGCCAATATCAGATCTGCTTCAATGCCAGCTTCTTCCAGCATTGTGACTGCCTGTTCCAGCTTGTGCAGATGAGAAATACTGTATGTATCATAATCTGTATCCGCAAACATGCTTTCTCTATCCGGCATTGCTTCAAAACGCAGTCTTTTAATGCCTGCTTTCTTAAGAGAATCAACCGTATTATGCATTGTCTCTGCATCCTGCAGATACCATGTATAAGCAGTAGAGCTGAATGGATGACATACTGTACCATCTTCATACCTGAAATGATAAGTATCATGAAGTCTTGCAATGCCATGGTTGTTTTCATCAGTATCCTTCACAAAGAAGGTTCCGGATAAGGAACCTTTGATAAAAGATGCCTGCAGAATAAAGTTATACTTACCTGTAAAAGAAGGCATGAAACGAATCTTGTAAGTTCCATTGCCATCATAGAATCCCTTTACTGTTACAGATTCATTTCTGCCTGTGAAAATACCTGTCAGCGTATGATCCAGAAAAGGATTCCCTTCTTCAGGTCCCTGCAGCTGTACTTCAAAAACATCCCAGCGTTTTACATTTGTCGGATAATCCTGTGCCATGAATGATCTCTCCCTTGGTTTAACTATGTTCATTTTAGCGCAAAACAGGTATCTGTTAGTACCTTTTTATCAAATAATCAAAGATTTGTGATTGGTTTTCTTTCCGGTTTCAGATTATGCTGCTTTTCAGAACGTTTCTTCATTTCCAGTTCAATGTCTTCCAGCGTAATACCTTTTTCTACCATCAGAACAAGTACATGGTAAATAAGATCATTAATCTCACCAACCAGGTCTTCTTTGGATTGGGAAAGTGCCGCAATGATGACTTCTGTACTTTCTTCTCCAACTTTCTTTAATATCTTTTCCAATCCCTTATCGTAAAGATAGGTTGTATAGCTTCCTTCTTCCGGATGAAACTTTCTGTTTAATGCTGTTTCATATTGTTTTTCTAATTCATTCATGATTCTCTGTTTCAACCTCTTTTCCATCTATATCTCTGTAAAAGCAGCTGTAATGACCTGTATGACAGGCAGCTCCATCCTGCTTTACCTTTAATAACAATGTATCTTCATCACAATCAATCAGGATCTCATGAACATGCTGGTAATGACCGCTTGTTTCGCCCTTGGTCCATAGTTCTTTGCGGCTTCTGGACCAGTATGTTGCTAAACCTGTTTCCAGTGTTTTATCAAAGCTTTCCTGATTCATATAGGCAAGCATTAATACTTCATTTGTTTTTTCATCCTGTACAACAACCGGAATCAATCCTTTTCCTTTTTTAAAATCAGGCTGTATCATAACCGCACCGGTACTCCTTTCTCTCTGAGATATCTCTTTACATCACCTACTGACAGTTCATCATAGTGAAACAAAGAGGCTGCTAAGGCAGCATCTGCCGCATTTTCATGGAATACATCATAGAAGTGCTCCAGCTTTCCACATCCTCCAGAAGCGATAACAGGTACATGTACACATTGTTTTACAGCCTTCAGGAAAGGAATATCATAGCCCTGCTTTGTGCCATCCGCGTCCATCGAAGTAAGCAGTATCTCTCCTGCCCCCTTACGGACACCATCCTGTATCCACTCCAGGGCATCAATGCCTGTATCAATACGGCCGCCGTTAATCACGACATTCCAGCCGCTGCCATCCTTGCGTTTTCTTCCATCTACAGCTAATGTGATGCACTGATCTCCAAACATGGCAGCACTTTCACTGATCAGATCCGGATTTCTGACTGCCGCAGAATTCAGAGAGCATTTATCCGCACCTGCTCTTAAGATCTTGCGGATATCTTCACATGTTCTCAAGCCGCCGCCAACCGTAAAGGGAATAAATATCGTTTCGGCAACCTGTTCTACTACCTGAACCATTGTCTTGCGTCCATCACTTGTTGCGGTGATATCCAGGAACACCAATTCATCGGCACCCTGTTCATAGTACTTGCGGCCCATTTCAGCAGGATCACCAACTTCTTTCAGACCAACAAAGTTCACACCTTTCACAACTCTGCCATCTTTGACATCAAGACAGGGAATAATTCTTTTTGTCAGCATGTTTCTTCCCCCATGACGATTGCCTGATGCAGATCAAAAGTATCTGAATAGGCAGCCTTGCCAACAATGGCACCATATAAGTGCAGAGAACAGAGATTTTCAATATCCTTGAGATTATGCACACCGCCAGAGGCTGTAATCTTAACAGAGACATGTTCTGATAGTTTCTTCAGCATATCAAGATTCGGTCCCTGCATTGTGCCATCTTTGGATATATCCGTAAAGATAATATTCTGTACACCTTCTTTTTCCAGTTTACCGGCAAAGTCCAGATACCAGAGACTGCTCTTCTGAAGCCATCCTTCTGCCATGGCATAGCCATTGCGGCAATCCATTCCTACCGCAATTCTTTCACCATATTTGTTTACGGCTTCTTTTAGAAGATTTTCATTCTGAATAGCGGCAGTTCCTAAAATAACTCTGTCAATACCATGTTCCAGATAGAAAGAGATATCTTCCATCGTACGGATACCGCCGCCGATTTCTATCTTCAGATCGGTCTTTTCCTTTACAGCTAATACGGCATCCGCATTCTCACGTTTCCCGCTCTTTGCGCCATCCAGGTCAACCATATGGATATACGAGGCACCCTGCTCTTTAAAGTGCTGAGCCGCAGAAAGTATGGAATCTGCCACAATTTCCTTCTTCCCATAATCTCCCTGGAATAATCTGACCGGTTTTCCATCAATCATATCAATTGCCGGTAATATAATCATGAAAATACCTCCGTAAAATACTTCAGAATCTTTAAGCCGTCTTCACCACTCTTTTCAGGATGAAACTGACATCCCATCACATGATTCCTGCATACGATACCCGGAATATGAAGTTTTCCATAAGAGGAATATGCTAATAAGTCTTCCTCATGCATTTCTGAGGCATAGTAGGAATGCACATAATAGACATAGGTATGTTCAGGAAGAAGATCCTTCAGCTTTGAAGGATGATTCCATTCAAGCTCATTCCAGCCTATCTCAGGTACACTGACATCCGGATCAGAGATACGGACAATCTTTCCATGGATAAAACCGAATCCCTTTGTGTATCCCTTTTCATAGCTTTCATCAAACAGCATCTGCATACCTAAACAGATTCCTAACAGAGGTTTCCCCTGTTTTACTTCAGTAACAATAAAATCCTGTAAACCATAATGAGTGATATTATCCATGCAGTCCCCAAAGGCACCTACTCCCGGAAGAATCAGCTTGTCACATGCATGAAGAACATCTGTATCTCTTGAGATAACACATTCCTTATTCAGATGATGCAATGCATTTTCTACGGATCTCAGATTTCCCATACCGTAATCAATGATGCCGATCATTCAAGATATCCTTTCGTGGAAGGAAGCTCTGTGCCGGTAACTTTAACAGCCTGCTTTATGCATCTGCCGAAAGCCTTGAAGATTGCTTCAGCCTTATGATGATCATTCTTTCCATAAAGCAGATTGACATGCAGGGAAACACCTGCATTCATCGCAAAGGCACGGAAGAATTCTTCTATCATCTCAGTTGATAACATCCCTATGGAGTCTCTTTCAAATGACGCATTGAAAACAAGATAAGGTCTGCCGGAAATATCCATTGACACATTTGCCAGGGATTCATCCATTGGCAATGTGACTGAACCATACCGTTCAATCCCTTTGCGCTCTCCTAATGCATTTCTGAATGCCGTTCCTAAGGCAAGCCCGCAGTCTTCGATTGTATGATGATCATCCACGTCCAGGTCTCCATCCGCATGCAGATCGAGATCCAGAGATCCATGGAATGCAGTTAATTCCATCATATGATTGAAAAAACCTACACCTGTATCAATGGAGGCATTTCCCTTTCCATCAAGATTCAGTTTCACATGTACAGAGGTTTCCTTGGTATCTCTTTGTATTTCTGCTTCTCTCATGAAAATTCCTCCTCATACTTTTTCAATACAGATAAAACAAGACTGTTTTCTTCTTCATTGCCTATGGATATACGGAAAGCATTGCTGTTCTTATAATCCCTGATAACAATATTCTTTTCCGCAAATAACTCTAATAATCTGTCCTTATGATCACAGCAGCCATGCAGAAAGTTGCCCTGGGATGGCCAGAAATGAAGAGACTGAAACTTCTTTGTTTCTTCATACAATGCATTTCTCATATCTTTTACATGATAAACATGTTCCATGACTTCATCATAGTGGGATAATACGATTTCCCCGATTTTCATGGTGACACTGTTTAATGCATATGGGACTGCAAGTGGTCTGATCGCATCCATGTTCTTCTTTGAAGAAATCAGGAAGCCAAGTCTGATACCAGCCAGGGCATATGCCTTGGACAGTGTTCTTGTAACATAGAGATTATCATATTGTGATAGTAAGGCAATGGAACTTTCTTTATCTGAAAATTCAATATATGCTTCATCTACAATCACCGGAATATCTTTAAACCCTTTTAAGATTTCCTGTATCTCTTCTGAATCCAGGCAATTACCGGTTGGATTATTCGGATTAGAGAATACAACTAATGAGGCATGTACATCTTTTCCTCTTTGAATAAATGCAGGTATATCCAATGTACCATCTGCATTCAGCTGAAACTTCTCTACCTCTGCTTCATAAGAACTTGCATAATAATCATACATGGAAAAGTCCGGATCATACGTATATAAAACTTTTCCTTTACCTAAAAATGTACCAATCATCAAGCCAAGCATCTGATCACTGCCATTACCGGCAAGTACCATATCTGAACCAATATGCAGTACATCAGCATAGGCTTTTCTGATGTCTGTTTCATCATTATCCGGATATCTGTTAAAGGCTATTGATGGAATTGCCTGTTGTATCTCCTGAATTATCTCCGAAGAAAGATTATCCGTACATTCATTGGCATTTAACAGAATGCCTTCCTGCCTGGCGGCAGCGTATGTCTCAATTTTCTTTGTCATGCATTCTCACCTTCACTGCCATTGCGTGTCCATGCAGATGCTCGGCATCTGCCATCGTCATAATATCTTCTGCATCATGCAGAAGCGCATCTTCCGTATAGTGCAGGAAACAGGATTTCTTGACAAAGGCATCTACTCCCAGGGCGCTGGAGAATCTTGCGGTGCCGCTGGTTGGAAGCACATGGTTTGTACCACCGAAATAGTCACCTATGGATTCGCATGTATAGTAGCCTAAGAATACCGAACCTGCATTCTTTACTTCATTGAGATATGTCATTGGATCAGAAATGCATAATTCCAGATGTTCTGGCGCAATGGCATTGGAGAATTCAATGCATTCATGTATATCATCACAGATAATTGCTTTGCCATAGTTCTCTACAGATGCAGAGGCGATTTCTTTCTTTGGAAGTACGGATAACTGTTTCTCCAGTTCCTTGTTAGTCTCATCGAGAATCTTTCTCGATGTTGTTAAAAGAATCGGAGAAGCCATCGGATCATGTTCTGCCTGAGAAAGAAGATCCGCTGCCACAAAGGATGGATCCGCGCCTTCATCCGCAATGACCAGAATCTCGCTAGGTCCGGCTATCATATCAATATCAACTCTGCCATATACCAACTGCTTGGCGGCTGCCACAAAGATATTACCCGGACCGACAATCTTATCTACCGGTCGGATTGTTTCCGTACCATATGCTAAGGCTCCGATTGCCTGGGCACCACCGACTTTATAGATTTCGTCAACGCCGGCAAGCTTAGCCGCAAAGGCAATATTCGGATGTATCTTTCCTTCTTTATCCGGAGGTGTAACCATGACAATTCTTTTCACACCAGCCACCTTTGCCGGAATGACATTCATTAATACAGAACTTGGATACTGGGCCCTGCCACCTGGTACATAGACACCAACAGAAGCCAGGGGAATCACTCTCTGACCAAGGTAAATACCATTATCCTTCTGTAATAAGAAAGACTGCTGTACCTGTGCCTTATGGAAATAGACAATGTTATCTTTTGCTTTTTTCATGGCTTCCATAAAAGCAGGATCACATTGATTGACAGCTTCGTCCAGTTCCTCTTCACTGACTCTTAAGTCCTGAAGATCAACCCCATCAAACTGCTTTGTGTACTTACGAACAGCTTCATCACCATGTTCCTTTACATCGGATAATATTGCGGCTGACTTGTTTCTGATATCTTCGGATATCTCCTGACTGCGGGAATCCAGATAAGCACGTAATTGGGTATGATTTCTTTTATCAATTTCCTTAAGCATTGTCTCTTACCTCTTTCAGATCTTTTAATAATGACATGACTTCATCTTTTTTCAGCTTGAATGCACTCTTATTGACGATGGCTCTGGCACTGATAGGACATACCGTATCATATACAACCAGACCATTTTCCTTTAAGGTTGTACCGGTTTCCATAATATCCACGATGCCGTCACATAAGCCTAAAACCGGTCCCAGTTCTACGGATCCTTCAATCTTGATGATTTCTACTTCCAATCCCTGACGATGGAAATAAGCTGCAGTAATATTCGGATACTTGGTGCCGATACGGATATGTCCGACTAACTGAAGCGGATTATGATCTTTCAATCCTGCCAAGACAAATCTGCATATACCTTCCTTTAAATCCAGAAGTTCATAACAGTCATGTTCTTTTTCCATTAAAGTATCTTTCCCGACAATACCGATATCCGCAACCCCATGTTCTACATAGGTAATGACATCAGCCGGCTTAGCTAAGAAATAACGGATATCCTTCTTTGTATCATAGAACACCAATGCCCTGCCTTTATCCAGCAATGGTTCTACGCCATAATGCATTTTTGATAACATGGCAACTGTAGACTTCTCCAGTCTTCCTTTGGTAAGGGCTATTGAAAGACTCATAGCACAACCTCCATTTCATCTTTATCCCATGGGCATAAGCATACTGCGTAATCTTTCTGCAGTTCCTTAGCCTTTAAAATAGCTTCTGTTTCTTTTCCTCTTGGATAATATACATAAACTCTCTTATCATTCAGTTTATGATCTGCTGTATCAAGCAGATAATCTAACTTTACGGAGAAGCCGCAGGCCGGAAGATCCCGGCCGAACTTTTTTAACAGATTGTCATATCTGCCACCGGATAATACAGAAGTGCCGATATCTTTGACATAAGCCTCAAAGATGATGCCTGTATAGTAGTCCAGATGCGGTACCTTGCCAAAATCAAAAGAGACATAGGAACCATATCCAAGCTGATCCAGCTGTTCGTACAGTTTCTTCATTTTCTCTACTTCCTTCTTCAGATCATCGTTGAAGGAAATATCCATGACTTCATCAAAGATACGATGATCCCCGGCAGCTAAAGGAAGCTGCTGGAAGAAAGAAACTGCTTTATCTTCCAGAGAAAGTGTCTTTAAGAATTCTTCTAAATCTACTAATGACTTTTCATCAATCAGTTTTGCAAGATGTCTTCTGTCTTCCTTGTTGATATGGACGCTGTCACATGCTTTTTCAAAGAAAGAACTGCGTCCTATCTCTAACTGGAAACTGTCCGCTGCCAGAGCTTTCATAACATCCAGAGCTGTCACAAGGACTTCCAGATCACCGCTTTCATCAATGCCGATCAATTCAATGCCGCAGTCAGTTACTTCATTGCGTTTCCCCGCAAAGGCATGTCTTACCCTGAATACATCATTGCAATAAGAGATGCGGAATGGCGGTTTTACATTGGCATACTTGGATGCACAGACTCTGGCAATAGGAACGGTCATATCTTCACGTAATACAAGCATATGCCCCTGCTGGTCAAAGAAACGATACATTTCTTCACTCTTCACATCCGTAAATGCATTGGCATATGTACTGAAATATTCAATAGCTGGTGTAGATATTTTCTGATAACCGTATGCCCGGAACACAGCCTCTGTTTTCTTTTTCAGTTCATCACGGGCAGATAATTCTGCCGGCATTAAGTCTCTCATACCCTGTGGTATTCTGATTTCTGACATTTCTAACCTCCTTATCAAAAAAGGCGTCCCATATATCGGGACGTCTTTCAAACGTGGTTCCACCTGACTTCGCCATCACCTCACAATGACAGCCTCACTAAGTTGACTGAACAACTCTGACATCTAACGTCTGTCTGACGGATTACCCTACTGCATTCGGATAACCGGCTCCGGAATGTGAATCCACAGACATTCTGTACTTCTTTTCACCAGATAGAAGCTCTCTTATAACAGAACCTTCTGTTTCAATTTCCTTCTCAGCTTTTATGAAGTCATCATACCTGTTAAGAAAATGCAAGTCAATCTTTATTTGAATAATTTTCATTTTCTATGTAAACTTTTCATTTTTAACAACAGCAGGATAGAAGCAGCTAAAATAAGTGCTTCCGCAATCAGAAATGGCTTTGAAGGTTCATCTGTATGCACCTTATCTGCAGTCTTTTCAGGAAGTATTGTTTTAGCGGTATCCATGCTGCGATAGCGTATCTGCAGAACCGGTGTCTTATCAGGCATTGTTTCCGGAATATGACATACAATATCTGTCTGATTCATCTGATAGCCTTCCGGTGTCATTCTTTCATGAATCGTATAGGATTCACCCGGTTTCAGCCAGGTGCCGGATAAACGGATATCACCATGATTTTCAAACTGTGTGACGAGCTTACCCTCACGGTTTCTCACTTCAAATAATCCTCCTTTAATTGTCTCTCCATACTTGTTAACCAGCTGTACGATCAGTTCTGCTTTGTGGGCTTCGGTATTCTGTTGATACTGCCAGCTTTTGTAAGGGTCGATATGAACCGGATAAACATCCGGATTACGATAACAGTACTCAGGTGCTTCTTCCTGTTTTAACCAATAGTCACCTTTTAACATTTCATAAGAAATTGAACCATCTTCTCCTGTGACTTTATCACATAGCTTCTGATTGGCATCCTTTGCGGTATGCGTACAGTTTTTATCTGTATAAAGCTTCCACCTGCCGCCAGTAATGACATTTCCTTCACTAAGCTCTGACAGACTCATAACTGCATATGGATTTAACTGAAGAGAAGCTGATGTCAGAGCATCAGTATCTTTTTCAGTTGTCTTAAGGGAAACTTCCTTATTCTTTACTTTATAAAGACCTGTCGGAAGGTTTTCCATAACAATGCTGTAAGTATGCCCTGCCTTTATCTGATCCGGAAATTCCTGTTTCGATAAACTGTCTTCTCCCTGTGAGATAAAACTGCCGATTTCTTTTCCATCTTCATCTTTTACAGAAAGCTTTGCGCCTTTAATCTGATGACCGTTTTCATCTTCGACAATAATCCTGCCATCTGGTCTTTTCAGATGTATCTCTATTCTGTTTTCAAATGGTTTATCCTGAGATAAAATCACTTTCTTCGGATCACTATGACAATACTGTTCCCTGTCTTTTATCAATAGCCAGTATGTACCTGCATAAAGACTCATGACAGTGGATGGATCTGCCTTCTTACCGGTTATGTCCACTGCTTCCTTACTGCATGCTGCATCTGTATAGATTCCAAATAAAGCCGGATCTGCTTTCTTACCATCGGTCTTTGCGATAACAGAAAGATGGTAATAACGTCTGTGTTTTGATGCAATACGATATGCTGTACTTTCTCCATCAATGGTAAAGGAAACATCTTTCACAGGGATATAGCCCTGTGGTGACTGTACTTCATGAAGGATATAAGAACAGTTATCCTTTAAAGGAACAATATCTGTCCCTTCTTTCATTTCAAAGGTCTGTCTGATATTTCCATTGGCATCCAGAATCTGATACTGACCTCCTGTAACAGGTTTTGCAGTCTCCTGATCCGTCATAGAAAGATCAATTGTAAATTCAGAAAGCGGTATATCGATCTGTAATGGTTCTGCTTGATACGCTGTTGTTTCAAACTGCACTTCTTCATTGCCATGATAGCCCTCTGGCCAGTCAGCAGGTTTTACATGATATGTTTTCTCTCTTTCCAGGAGTATTGTTTCTTTTGTGGCATATGTCTCTGTTCCATCAATCTGTATATTCCCTGCAAGTTCCTGATGAGTCTTATTGTCTTTGAGGCTTATGACTGCCTGTACAGGCATATCTTTATGTTCAAAGACGATACCATCTTTATCAACATCCAGAGCATATACCTGAGGATCAATGTAATGATGCGATTCAGTATCTTCCTCTTTCAGATAATACTTTCCGGTATCTGTGAATGCTTCGGCTTTTCCTTCTTCATTCATGACAAAATGGATTTCCTGATCATAGATATCTCTGGCTGGCTCCTGACAGGTTTCATCCTGATACAAACCGAATACCGAATCCTTTGCCATAGAATCATCATAGAACTTATTTGAAATCTGCATCAATGCATAAGGAACAGCTTCAAGAGAATAGGTACGCTGTTTCTGATCACGCGCATATTTCTGCACTTCTACTTTCAATGGCTTAGCATAATAGCCTTCTGCCATATCAATTGCGGAAATAATGTAAGTCTTACCCGCCTGCAGCTTTACCCTTTCATCATTCAACAGTGGATAAGAGAGTCCCTCACTCATCCAGTCTGCAGCATAGGTATCACTGCCAGACTCCTTTAACTGTAAATGTGCAGAGATTCTTTCATTGCCTTTTACCATACCAAAGCGCAGCTGGATCTTGTCTTTGGAAATTGTCAGGGAATCTTTTGTGACATAGCGGATGGCATCATCCTGATACCAGCCATCAGGTGTACCTGTTTCTTTCAGCCAGAAAGCATTCTGCTGAAGCTCTACAGATGCATTTCCCTTATCATCCGTCTTCAGCAGAACCGGCTTTCCGTTTTCATCTGTAACTGGTTTTTCACATGCACGGTCTTCATACAATCCATAGCTGACATCACTGACATTGCCGTTAATATGAATTGTAAAATCATGTACAGATGATTTTTCTACTGGTGAAAGAAGATACAGAGCTGATATCATGATGCCTGATATCAGTTTGCCAATCATGCCATCATCTCCACCTTACCGGCACTTTCCATTTCACCAGGGATGATTTCATCACCTTCAACCGGGATTTCCACATCATCCGCAATGATCTTTGTGATCCACTTCATCGTACCATCTGTACCTTCATACTTGCTGGTACGTACAGACCCTTTGATCGTAATACGATCCTGGGCATGAAAGCATTTCTGGAACTTCTCTGCCACGTCTCCAAACGCATTGACAAACAGATAGTCAGATGCCTTGGAAGGCTGCGGATGCTGGGTACGCACGGTAAACATAGCCATCGGCTGATTGTTTCTGGTCATACCGCATCTAGGGTCGTTCATGATAGTACCTGTGATTGTAACGAGATTTGTGTCTTTCATATTTACCTCCATCAGACTTATCGTCTCTGTAATAAATATTTGTAAAAAAATCGCAAATCCCTCAAAAATTTTTAAAAAAATTAAAAAAACTGATTCTGCGTTAACAGAATCAGTTAGTGATATTAGATATTGGACTGTTCAGGAGCATTGATATCTGTATCAATGTGTTCTGTGCCGTCTGCATGTTCAAATGCGGCAAGCTCCGGATGTTCTCTCTTTTCCTTAGTGTAGTTCTCATAAGCAGGCTTCTTATGTTTCTCTTCAGCCCAGATTTCATCCGCAACCGGCTTCCATGCCTCGGCATAAGCCTTGGTCTTGGAAACAAGATGTTCAACATCTTCCGGAGATTCCTCATTTGTCTGATGAGCACCTGTCTTATGTACCATTTCAACAAGAAGATCAGGGTTCTCAAGCATTGGGCATGGTCTCAGATGGTTTCTGTTGAACGGCTGTCCTTCATGATATGCCATGAATAACGGACTCTGCAGCATTTCCAGAATAGAAGAATCCTTGATGTTGCAGTTAGAGAAGTGGATGAATACACATGGTTCCGCATCACCATTAGAGTTGATATGGAAGTAGTTTCTGCCACCGGCAATGCAGCCGCCGACATATTCACCGTCATTCTGGAAGTCCATTGGGAAGAATTCGATATCACAATCTTCGCTTCTGATGGAACGGATCTTCTCAATCATATACTTTCTCTGTTCTGGTGTAGGCATCAGTTCAGGAACAGCATTGTTTCCAACCGGCATCAGATGGAAGAAGAATCCATAATGAGCGCCCTTATCTGCTAAGAGTCTGAAGAAGTCATCAGATGTAACTGCTTCAATATTTGCTCTGGTGTAGCAGATAGATGTACCAAAGACAATACCATATTTCTTTAACAGATCCATAGCCTTCATAACGGCAGCGTAGTGACCTGTACCACGTCTTGCATCATTTGTGTCTGGTGTACCTTCAATGGAAAGCATGAAGGAAAGGTTGCCAAGCTTCTGAATCTTCTTGCATAATTCTTCATCAATCAATGTAGAGTTGGAATATGCGACAAAGAAGCAGTCATTATGCTTTTCACAAAGCTTTAACACATCCTGCTTTCTGACCATTGGTTCGCCGCCTGTTAACATATACAGATGAACACCTAAAGCCTTGCCTTCTGTAACAATCTTATCCATCTCTTCATATGTCAGAGAAGACTTGCGTCCATATGTTCCTGACCAGCATCCTACACAATGCATGTTGCATGCCATTGTCGGATCAAACAGAATCAGCCAAGGAATATTGCAGTTGTACTTCTTTCTGTTTTCACGGATCGTCTTTGTGCCTCTGAAGAAAGCCTCATAGCCAAGATCCAGAAGCATCATCTTTGCATAATGAGGATCAGCATCATCAATAATATGGTTGATCATGCGCATCCATCTGTTATTTGGATTAGAAACATATTTTCTGACAGACTCAAATGTTTCCGGCTTTGCGTCTGTATAGAACTTTTCAGCCATATCTACAATAGAAAGATATGTAGCTGTTCTTTCATCATAGTCATTGGCCTTGTTCAGTTTCTTTAATAAGTTATCAATTACAGCACCAACAGCAGCACGTTCTGCTGAATGTTTTGCATTTTCTAATACTGCCATACTATCTCCTCCCACGTATTGCAATCTACTAACAACATGCGTAACTTTACCACGGGTTGAATCATAATGTCCAATATTTGCTCAGAATTTCAGTATACAGATCTGAAAAAACGTCAAAGTGGACAACTTATTCAACAATTGGAAGCGTACTGCCCCCATATGGCATCACAATCACGGAAGCCTCTGAACCATATTTTCTCATTGCCTGATCTACTGCTTCAGATAACGAAGCATATGGTTTTAAGAATGTTTTTCCGATAATCTGTGGATCCATATCACTGACCAGATCTATCTCGGCATGTTTCCGTATGGAAGCTATTGCACATGCCTTGTGTCCTCCTAAGACAAAGTTTTCATGCAGGGCATGTAACATTTCATCAGGATCGGTATATTTTAACATCCATTCTTCAAAGTTCTTCTGACCAAATCCTTCCTTACAGGACGCTGTCACAATGACTGTCCCGCCTTCCTTTACGGCATGTCCGGCATTATCCAGCGCTTTCTGGGTCTGATAGAGATTGCGGTCTTTCGGTGCACCACCTTGCGAAACCAGAACGATATCTGCCTTATGCGGTATGACATACCGGTATATGGAATCATAGTATTGACATGCCTTGCGATGTGCCTGTTTCATGTCACCCGCAAAGGAAGCAATGATTTCCTTTCTGGGATTCAATACAACATTGATAATGAAATCAGCTCCTACCATTCCGGCGGCTTCTTCAATGTCTTCTCTGACCGGATTTCCATCTAACTTAGCTGTATGGGCATCATCAGAAGTCATGAATTTATGATTCTCCGCAATTGCACCAGGCACAGACATACCCGGGAATATTGCCTTGGCTCCACCGGAAAATCCGGCAAAATAGTGATATTCTACATTGCCAATCAGAATTCTGCGGTCAGCCTTTACAACTCTTTCATCGATATCTACATCTGTGCCACGCTTTGTCTTACCGACATGAATTGTATGATTCCAATCGGAATCAAAGCAGGCAATCTCATGATATGCCCTTCCTGCCAACTGCTCATGTTCCGCTTCACTCATATTGCGGTGAGAGCCTCTTGCAAAGTATAAAGTGATGTCTTCTTTTGAAATACCTGCCTTATATAATTCCTGCAGAATACATGGCAGAATAATCCAGGTTGGAACAGGTCTGGTATTATCTGATGTGATAATGGCTATCTTCTCACCAGGTTTCACAATATCCCTTAATTGTTCTGTGCCAATGGGATGCGCAAGAGAATCTTCTACGATTGCCTTTTGATCCAGACCTTCCGGCAGAGAAGATGGCTGTAAAACAGCAGTGATATTCCTGTCATTTATCTCTGCGGTTTCCGTGTCATAACCTTTCTTTAATGTTATTTTCATGTCTTACCCTTTCACAAAAAAGGCGCATAAGCGTCTTTTTTACAGAACTCTGACCCGGATCATACCGTTAAGATGCTGCAGTTCTGCGACTGCTTCTTCGTCAACCTGACTGTTTACATCAAAAACAGAATAAGCAAAATCACCCTGGGATTTATTGGTCATATGTTCAATGTTGATATTATCTTTAGAGAATACCGGCATGATGTTTGTTAACATGCCCGGAATATTTCTGTGAATCAGACAGATTCTGTTCTTGCCGCTTCTTTCTAAGAATACATCCGGCATATTCACGGAATTCTTAATATTGCCATTGCGCAGATAATCATCAATTTCTTCCGCAGCCATGCGGGCACAATTCGATTCTGCCTCATAAGTAGTACCGCCTAAATGCGGGGTTAAGACTGTATTTGGCGCCTTAACCATTTTGGCAGTAGGGAAATCTGCGACAAATCTTGCGACCTTGCCTGATTTCAATGCGGCAATCATGGCATCTTCATCAACTACTTCTCCTCTGGAGTAATTGATGATGCGTACCCCATCCTTCATTAAGGCAATCTTATCCGCATTGATCATGCCTCTGGTTTCATCTGTCAAAGGTGTATGCAGGGTCAGATAATCCACATGTTTTAAAAGATCATCCAAAGATGCAACTCTGAATACTCTTCTGGATACCTTCCATGCCGCATCTACACTCAGATATGGATCATAGGCATATACCTTCATGCCTAAATCCAGAGCTATATTTGCGACAAGAGAACCCACATTACCAGTACCGACTACACCAATCGTCTTGCCATAAAACTCAGGCCCGACAAACTGTTTCTTGATCTTTTCCATACGTGCTTCAATCGGACCATCAGAACCATCGTAGGAATATACCCAGCGCATGCCTCCCATCAGATCACGGGAAGCCATGGCAATGCCAAACAGGAACAGCTCCTTTACGGCATTGGCATTTCCACCCGGTGTATTGAATACAACAATACCCTTTTCTGCACATTCTGTTAAAGGAATTGTATTGACACCGATACCTGCTCTGCCAATGCATTTGAGTTCAGGATTAAAGTCATAATGATGTAAGTCAGATGCTCTTACAAACAAGGCATCCGGATTTTCAATTGCATCACCCATTTCGTAATCCGGTGCTTTCAGTATTTCTTTTGCACTTGGGGAAATATTGTTCAGTGTTTTAATCCGATACATTTTCATTCTCCTTTTCAAACTTACGCATAAACGCAGCTAACTGCTTTACACCTTCCATCGGCATGGCATTATAGATAGATGCACGCATACCGCCAGTCAGTCTGTGACCTTTCAGGTTAACCAGACCATTGTCGGCAGCTTCCGCAATAAATTTCTTATCAAGATCATCATTTCCGGTACGGAATGTCACATTCATATCGGAACGTGATTGTTTCTCGGCATGTCCTTTAAACAGATGAGATTCATCCAGAACATCATAGAGAAGCTGTGCTTTCTGATGCTTGATCTTCTCCATTGCTTCTACACCACCCTGCTTTTCCAGCCAGTCCATCATTAAACCAAGCATATAGATACACCAGCATGGCGGAGTATTAAACATGGAATCCTTATCTATTTCACGCTGATAGCTGAGCATCAATGGCGTTATCGGCAATTCATGACCACAGAGATCTTTTCTGACAATAACAACTGTTACACCTGCCGGAGCCATATTCTTCTGTGCGCCTGCATATATAAGTGCATATTTACTGATGTCTACGACTCTGGAAGTAATGTCACTGGACATATCCGAGACAAGCGGTACCGAGCCTGTATCAGGCGTATACTGCCATTCCGTGCCATAGATTGTATTGTTGGCACAATAGTAGAAATAAGATGCATCAGCATCTATATGAAGTTCTTCCTGCAAAGGAATATGATGAAAACCTTCTTCACTGCCATCATAGCTGACAGTGATATTTCCATACTTTTCTCCTTCTTTACAGGCAAGCTTGGAGAAGTGCCCGGTTACAGCATAGTCTGCTTTACCAGTACGAGAGATAAAGTTCAAAGGAATCATGGAATACTGTAAGGATCCGCCACCCTGCAGAAAGAGAATCTCATGACTGTCAGGAACATGCATCAATTTCTTAAACTGTGACTTTGTATGATCAAATATCTCCTGAAACATTTTGGAACGATGACTCATTTCCATAACTGACATACCTGATCCATGGTAGTTGGTCAGTTCTTTTTTAGCTTCTGATAATACTTCATATGGCAGCATTCCCGGACCTGCCGAGAAGTTATACACCCGATTGTCCTCCATCGCACATATCCTTTCTATGAACCTTATGGATATTCTAAACACTTTGTCTTCAGTTCACAACAAATATAAAAAAGAATACCCTTACATAAGGATACTCATGAAACAGTGCTCCTGACCGGAGTCGAACCGGTATGATATCACTATCGGCAGATTTTGAGTCTACTGCGTCTACCAATTCCGCCACAGGAGCAGCAGATTTATTCTATATTAATCATGATTTGTTTGCAATGTCAAAGAAAGGGAATATCCGTCATAACGGATACTCCCTGACATTATTTTAAGCCTGTTTCTTAGCCTTTGTTTCCGCAATTACCTTGTCTGCGACCTCTTTAGGCGCCGGCTGATACTTTTCAAAATGCATGACATATGTACCTCTGCCCTGGGTCATAGCCCTTAATTCATTCGCATATGTAAGCATCTCTGCTTCAGGTACATCAGCTTCAATGACCTGCTCGCCATCTTCATCAGTTGTCATATCTGCGATGATTCCACGACGCTTTGTAAAGTCACCCATCAAAGTACCGGTGTACTCTTCCGGTGCCGTAACCTTGACTCTGCCGATTGGTTCCAACAGAACCGGATCAGCCTTAGGCATAGCCGCATTATAGGCAAGTCTTGCGGCTTCCTTGAAGGCAACTTCCTTGGAGTCTACCGGATGGTAAGAACCATCATATAACGTAGCCTTGACACCAACTACCTTGAATCCGGCTAATGGTCCATGCTGCATGCAGTCTCTCAAGCCCTGCTCGGTTGGCGGGAAGAACTGCTTTGGAACAGCTCCACCGAATACTTCTTCCGCAAAGACCATATCTCCATCCGGATCATCGCTCGGTTCAAATCTGATCCATACATCACCATACTGACCGGCACCGCCGTTCTGTTTCTTATAGCGTCCCTGTGCTTCTGCCTTGCCGCGGATCGTTTCACGATACTGTACTGTCGGCTTGCTTGTAACAACATCCACCTTGTACTTGGACTTCAGCTTGGAAAGAATCAGATCAATATGCTGATCCCCTACACCATACAGTACCTGTTCATGGGTTTCATCATTATTGACAAAGCGGATTGTCTTATCTTCCTGCATCATGTTGCGGATAGCCGCAGACATCTTGTCTTCATCTGCCTTTGTCTTAGGCTTGATGGCATAGCCAAGCATCGGTTCCGGATACTGAATCGGAGGATAATGAATGACTCTGCTCTTGGTGCATAATGTATCATTTGTCTCTGTAGAGCCAAGCTTTACAACCGCACCTATATCACCTGTAAACAGCTTGCCGACACCAATCTGATATTTGCCGTTGATGACATAAATCTGATTGATCTTTTCCGTAACACCCTTATTGGAGTTATATACTTCTGAATCACTGTTCAATACACCGGACATGACTTTCAGATAAGAAATCTTACCGACAAACGGGTCAACAATTGTCTTGAATACAAATGCACTTAATGCTTCATTCTCATTTGTCTCCATATCAATTGTTTCATTCTTCTGGTTCAATGCCTGTACTCTTCCTACTTCCGCATAAGACGGGAAGTATTCCGTAATCAGATCCAGCAATCTTTCAATACCGGTCTGATTGATGGCAGAACCACAGTATACCGGATGAATTTCACCACTTCTGACACCGATACGCAGTCCCTTGGCGATCTCATGCTCTTCAAACTTCTCACCAGAGAAGAACTTTTCCATCAGGTCATCATCCGTCATGGCAATTGCTTCGGCAATCTCATCATAGTATTCCTGTACCTTCGGACGCATTGGCTCCGGTACTTCTTTCGGATGATCAGGATCGTTGTAATACCATGCCTTGTTTCTCAGGATGTTTACAGAACCTACAACTTCACGTCCTTCAATGATCGGAACTTCAAACAGGAATACGGATTTACCGAACTTTTCTCTTAATTCATCTACTACTTTAGAGAAGTCCGCATTTTCATCATCCAGCTTGTTTACAAAGATGATGGAAGGAAGCTTTCTGCGTGATACGGCTTTCTTCCAGGCTCTTTCCGTACCAGCCTGAACACCATCCTTGGCAGATACAACAATCAATGCATTATCTCCTACCATTAAACCTGTATCTTCTTCACCTTCATAATCCATGTACCCTGGTGTATCAATAAAGTTTATCTTTCTGTCTTTCCATTCAACAGGAGCTAAATGGCAATAGCAGGATGTTCCTCTTTTGCCTTCTTCAGGATCAAAGTTTAATGCTGTAGTACCATCGGCAGCTGGTCCGAAACGATTGATTGCTTTTACATAATATAAAGCTGCTTCAATCAGAGAACTCTTGCCGGATCCGGAATGTCCTAAAACAACGACATTTCTCACTTCATCTGCTTTATAATCTCGCATTTTGCTTATCCCCCTTCTATTTCAGAATATCCTTCAGATCTGCAAGGCATTCCTTGCGTACATAGTGGATGGCAAGATTACCCTGATAGTCTTTTTTATCCTTATCAGCGCCCGCCTTGAGAAGTGTAGTAACAAGTGAAGGTATACCAATGTAGGCTGCTCTCATCAAAGCCGTGCAGCCCTTCTGGTCTGCCGCATTAACATCTGCACCTGCCTTCAGCAATTCATCTATAACATCAAGCTTATAGGCATTAACAGCTTCCATTAATGGTGTACGGCCGCTGTCATCTGCTTCATTGACATCTGCCCCTTTGGAAATCAGATATTTAACCGTTTCAACCTGTCCTAATAAAGATGCTCTGGCTAATGCTGTTCTGCCCTTATTATCTCTGGCATTCACATCTGCCCCGGCATGAATAAGCATTCTGCAGATCTCTGTATGTCCCTTCTTGGCTGCACCCATCAATGCTGTCTTGTTATTACGGTCACGTGCTCTTACATCTGCGCCATTGTCCAAGAGAAAGCGGACAATCTTGTCATAGCCGCGCTTTGCACTTCTCATCAATGCTGTGCGTCCGTCACCATTAGCAACATTGACATCTGCGCCCTTGGAGACCTGTGCACATACTTTGGCAAAATCACCTGCCGCTGCTGCATCAAAGAATTCCTGATTTGTCTGATCCATATTGATTACCTCCTGTTATAAAATCAGATTATTTTTGGATTAAAAAAGATGAACACGTATTTACGCATTCATCCTATAAACATATTAAGGCTCGCCAAAGCACTCCCGAAAAGACGAGTGCCGGATACAATTCCATTGAAATCAGGTACCATTAAAACAGTTTTTGTCCTTCCCATGATGATCAACTCCAGTCTATTGTGCTTTGGTGATAGTTACTAACTATATTTTAACGGAAACCACAATAACTTCAATAGAGGGAAATCAACTTATTCTCAAATAAAACAGAATCTCTGAAAATATTTATGTAAGCGGATACATTTACCATGTAACCGCAATATCAATCTGATTATGATTGACATAAATAAAGGTGCCTGTATCTCCTACAATTCCCTGCCCAAGACTTGTTTCTACAATCGATCCCAACGGATGCAGAGACTGATCAGCTGCCACGAGTATATAGCTTCCATACATCTTGACACCATCACTTCTGACCCAGTAATCACCTGGGATACCTGCTCCTTTCAAGATCCTGATAACACCATCCATAGGCAGATTGTAGTATGTCTCTTTGCCTGAAGGACCATTGATTGTTCCTGAAGAACGGGATAGTTTTTTGCCATTCCAGGATGAAGAAGATGAGGATGAACTGTCAGAGGCTGCCGCTTTCTCTGCATCTGCTTTTGCTTTTTCTTCCGCAGCCTTTCTGGCAGCGGCTTCTTCAGCAGCTTTCTTTTCTGCTAAAGCCTTTTCATAGTTCTTCCTTGCGGTTTCCTGATTCTGACGCAGTGTCTTCTCTTCTTCAGAAAGCTCATTGATATCATCAGATGTTGAAGCGTATTGGGCACTTAATTCCTGTTTCTGTGCTTCCAGCTGCTCTTTTTCTACCTGCATGGCATAGCTTTTGGCCAGAATATCATTCTGTGTATTCTGTACTTCCTGTTTCTGAGTATTTAATGTATCTCTGTCTTTCTTCAGCGTTTCTTCTGCTTTCTGATATTCATCTAAAAGCTGATCAGACTTCTGGGTAATCATGCTTAAACCATTTAGAATTCTTAACAGTTCTTCAAAGGAACTGGCACCCATGATAATGTCCGTCACTTTAGATAAGCGCATGAATGACTGATTATTGGCTATCTGTCTCTTTACATCTTCTTTTAAAGACTGTTCTTTTTCCTCTTCTTCAGCAATTTTTGCATTCTGTTCATCTATCTGTTTCTGAAGATCATTTACCTGATTAGTTAATGAAGCAATCTGATTCTGATAGTCCGCAATCTTGTCTGATGCTGAAGAGATGCTTTCTGTAACCTGGTTCTGTTTACTGTCAATATCTGCTAACTGTTTCTTTAAATCAGCTGATTTTGAAGCCATATACTGCATATAGGCAGAACAGGCATTCTTGTCATTTTCATTAAGCACGGTTAAATCACTGCATTTCTTCGTCCATGCGGCTGTATCAGAATAATCATCTTCCGCATGTACCGGTATATGCAGTGTACTTAAGGCAATGATCATGAATAAAGCAGTTATCTTATGTGCTGTTTTCCCGGAAATCATCGTTATCATTCTAGCACAAACAAAAATATCTCTGATATGAATCAGAGATATCCTGTTTAAGCATCTTTTCCCTTTAATACTTCTACTTTGTTATAAGGGATTTCAATGTCATTTTCCTTAAACTTCTTTAACAGTGTACGTCTGACATCACTTGCGGCATTATAGGAAGAACCCAGATCGTTGGTATGAAGCGGGAATGTAAGACGAATACCGGACGCATCAAATTCCTCTACACGGACGGTAATCGGATCGGCATTCTGTTTCTTTTCTTCTTCCGTCCGGATATCTATAACCCCATTTGTATGCATGACCGTATCTATAATCAGCCTGATTGCCTTATCTATATCAGAATCATAACCGATATCAAAACTGATATATCTTGTATACGTAGTCTGTCCGAATGCTCTGTCTTCAATAATGGCAGAGTTCATGACACTGTTTGGAATAATCAGTTTTGTGTTCTGCACGGTAGAAAGAATCGTATGACGGAAAGTGATTTCTACAACTGTTCCTGAGATATTCTTCTCTGGTAATGAAACAACATCCCCTACCGCAAATGGCTGATAGATGGCAATAAAGAATCCGGCAATGAAGTTGCCGAATGTCTCCTGGGCAGCTAAGCCTACAACCACGGATAATATGGAAGTGGCTCCTAATACGGCAGAACCAAGACCTGATAAAGGACGAATGCCATCCAGTATTGCAAAGACTGCAATAGCCCAGATAATGAAACGAATGATCTTACCAAGGAAAGACAATGGCATTGTACGGCTTTCTGTCTTTTCAATTGCCCGTCTGAATGCTCTGTGCACAAGATGTGATATGATCCAGGCAATAATCAGAATAAGAGCACTGCGCAGACAGAACGCTAATAATCCATCCTGAAATATCTTTGAGCCAAAATCCCAGATTGTATCCTGTATATCTTCCATAAAAGCCTCACTTCAATAACTTGTTATACGCCTTCCAATCAGGCATGTAATACGAAACAATATCATAGAACTGTTTGGAATGATTCGGTACAAGAATATGTACATATTCATGCAGAAGCACATAATCCATACATTCTTCAGGAAAATGCATCAGTCTTACTGACATGGATATATGACTTCTGGCTGGTGTACAGCTTCCCCAGCGGGAAGTCATATACTTGATTGTGATCTTTGGAAGAGGCTTATGATTCTTCCGGCATATTTCTTCATCCCACTGTTTTCTTTTCTCTTCTAACATTCCGGTCATCTGTTTACCAGCATATTGATAGTAGATAGTATCGATTGTTTCCTTACGGTTATCCCCTGCATGATAAATGACAGTATCATTATGGAATATCATCTGATTGACAGTATCTTTAACAATCTGAACCTTATATGTTTTCCCAAGCCAGGTAACATCTCTTCCTTCAGCTCCTGTACGGATATGATCATCCTGTCTGTCCTGTGATTTCTCTGCTTTTACAATCCAGTTTTCCTTATCATGAATAAAGCGCATGACATCAGAATTTGTTACATAAACTGGACAGCTGATATGTAAATGATGATCACCTGTCAATCTCATATACATATTCTTCTGACGCTTTCGTTCAATGTCAGCAGTATAGATTTCACCCTGAATATTAATCTTCATGTATGCTATGCAGTGTATCATTTTTCCCTTGCATATTCAAAAAACATGCGCTATTATAGTCAAGCACCTGGCGGTTATGGTGAAGTTGGTTAACACACTGGATTGTGGCTCCAGCATTCCGTGGGTTCGAGTCCCACTAATCGCCCCTGATGTCAGAAAGTACGCTCATACGGCGTACTTTTTTGTTATTCCTGAATGCATCAGTCATTGTTCTCTGTCAGGCTTTTGAGATATCCGGTCACTTCACTGTCCTCTTTCAGATGACTTTCATTTGAAGTATCATACGTGTCACTGTTTACATAGATATGGAATTCTCCTGATGCTTCGGCAAGTTCCAGAATATCCAGATCTTCTCTGTTTACCGCAAATTCAATCATATAGGGAACACTGGTATCATCTTTGGGATCCATTTCCTTTCCCTGATGATCTTTTAAAGATATGATCCTGGCATGTTCAACAAGACATCCATTGATAACAGAGTGATCTTCTTTAGTGACAGACAAATGTATATCTGCCCTCTGACCAGGAGATAAGGATCCCATGGATGCGGCATCTGTTTTAATGCCAAAGGCAGCCTGTCCTTCCTTTAACATGGCAGAAGGATGATCCGGCATATCTTTTTCATCTGTAAGCATGGAATCATAGAACAGGGATCCGGCTGGTATCTTTCCCTGTATGTCTGTATACTTTCCGATAATCTTTGCCTTATCCGTAACTGCATGATTCAGAATGTATGCTTTTGCAACAGGTACAGATACTATATCTTTTTCTTCTATTCTGGTTCTTGGATTGATATCATGAGATGCCATATAGGCTGTCTGTACATCAATCTCCTTTTCTGCATAAAGTTCAGCCATAAAGAAGAAAAGAAACACAATCACAAAACAGCATGCAATGCATACTATTACCTTTCTGATAACCTGATGTTTCATATGCCCACCTGATGTTCATGGATAAGATTATGGTTTGTAGAAATCAGATACTGTACAGAAGAGACAGGTATTCTGTATTCCGTTCCTTCTTTCCGGATACAGGCTTCATGGTTATCAATATGAAGACTTCCTGTACAGATTCTGTGATTTTCAGCATAAACAAGTACTTCTTTACCAATATAGGGATTGAGATCTTTTTCTTTCATATAAACATTCCTCCTGTTTATGTATTACCGGAAAAAAAGGAAATCCCACAAAAAAACTGGCAGATTTCTCTGTCAGTTTATGAATTCTGATGATCAGGCAGCATCATTTGCATGTTCAGCAAGATACTTTCTGATTTCCTCTTTCTGTTCAGGTTTGGATGGCTTGCACTGATCAATTGAGCATTCACCGGAAACAAGCTTTTCAGCCATACCTGCACATCCCGGGTTACCGCAGCCGCCGCAGTTATATCCTGGTAACATTGCCAGAACATCGGCAACTCTTGTATCTTCCTTAACATAGAATTTCTTAGAGGCAAATCCCAGGATTGCGCCTAATACAGCACCTAAGACTACCATCATCAAAAATGCCTTAACGATTTCCATTCTCTTCTTCTCCTTTGAACGCACCCCGCATCGTGCAGTCTGTAATGCCACATGCACCACAATCAGGCTTCAGATTCTCACAGCCTTTCGGTACCGGGGTCTTCTTATTCAATCGCAGCAATACTACATTCAGCAGGAACAAGCCCGCTGCCAACAGTACCGCAATTAATGTTCTCATTCTGATTCCTTATACCAGACCGGCTAAAGAAGAGAATGCGATAGCCATAATACCTGCCACAACGAAGGCAATCGGATTGCCCTGGAAAGGCTTTGGCAGATCATTCTGAGAAAGACGTTCACGAATTGTAGCGAAGATAACCAGCATCAGCATGAATCCGGCTGGTGTAGCAACAGAGTTAACCATTGTCTGGACAAGGTTATAACCCTGTGTGATGTTATCCTGCGCAACATAGAGAACCGTGCAGTTTGTAGTGATCAGAGGCAGATAGATACCTAATGACTTATACAGAGCCGGTGCACTCTTCTTGATAAACAGTTCAACAAACTGTACGAATGCCGCAATCAGAAGAATGAATGTAATCAGTTCCATATACTCGAGGTTTAATGGAACCAGGATGTAGTAATACAGAAGCCATGATAATACCGAAGCACCGAAGATGACGAAGATTACTGCTAAACCCATACCAATGGCTGAATCCAGATGTGTGGATACACCCATGAACGGGCACATACCTAAGAACTTTGTCAGTACGATGTTGTTAATCAGCATTGCGCTGAGGAATAAAGCAAATAAATTCATTATTTACCAACCTCCTTTGCTGGGGCAGCTTTCTTGGCATTAGCAGCTGCCTTTGCCTTGGCTGCCGCAATCTTGGCAGCCTTTTCAGCTGCTGCTTTCTCATCGGCAAGCTTGTTCTTATAAACAGCTACCAGAGCCGCAATCGTTGCGAATGTGAAGAAAGCACCGGTTTCGCCCTGGAACAGTGGAATTTCAAATCCCTTTGGAAGAATACGGATTGAGAAGATAACGGCACTTCCGGCAAATGGATTTGTAAGTTCCAGAACACCTGTACCAAGAATCTGTCTAATCAAAGACATGCATAACAGTCCGCATGTGTACGCAAGACCCATCTGGAAGCCATCTAATGCAGATTCTTTTACATTATGTGTGCAGGCAAATGCTTCAGCACGTCCCAGAATAATACAGTTAACAACAATCAGTCCTAAGAATGCGCCTAATGCCGTATACAGATCTGCCGCATATGCATGCAGGAACATTTCAAGGATTGTAACTAATGTTGCAATAATAACGATGTAAACCGGAATATGAATGTCATCCGGTGTAATCTTGGCAATTAAGGAAACTGCCATGTTGGATAATACCAGAACGAAGATAACACCGATACCCATACCTAATGCGTTGTTAATGGATGTAGAGATAGCTAACGTAGAGCAGATACCAAGGTACAGACTGAACGTTGGATTCTCTGTGATCAGCTTTGAGAAAAAGCCATGTTTTTTTACTTTGTTTTCACTCATATCTGACCTCCTTATTTGTTAATGGTATTGAACATCTTTTCAGCAGCTTCAATACCCTGCTTGACAGCACTTGAAGTGATTGTAGCACCGGAAATTAACGGTACATCATCACCGACCTTCAGACTCTTGATCTTATTGACATAATCATCTTCAAAAGCCTTGGATCCCTTGCCTGCTGTTTCATTCTGTTCCATTGCTTCATAACCTGAAACAGTACCATCTTTATTGAAGCCGATTAAGAATGTAAATCCACCGGAATCATAACCTGTATTATGTACCTTGAATACATAACCCTTGTCACCAGCCTGATAGATGTTATCAATCAGACCACTGTCATCCTTGGAAATATACTGATCTGTAACTTCCGTAAAGTCATTTTCATCAGGATAGAACTCCTGTAATGTACTCTTTACCTGAGCAACTGCATTTTCATTGATCTTAGGCAGTGTCAGAGCATTTACTGCGGATAACAGTACGCCTGCAACTGCACATACACAGGCAAGGAGGATTGTTTTATATAAACTTGAATTCTTGTCCATATGTGCCTCCTTATCCAATCTCCACCGGATTTTCCGCTATGGAAGAACCGGTTGTCTCTTCAACTTCCGGGGTTAAGGCAGAAGTCGCAGAAGCATCCTTCTTAGGAAGCGTAGCCCCGACAAGCAGCGCAATAATCAGAGAAATGCAGGAAATCGCAATGACTCTTGTACGGATTGTAGAAGCATCCTTGATCTGGTTTCCATCACATGCCTTGTCAATTGCCGGTGTCAGCATATTCATCAGAAGAATTGAGAATAATACACCATCCGGAATGGAAGCTCTCCATCTTAATACAAGTGTTAAGCATCCTGCCCCGATTGCGAAGATAAACTTGCCCGGAATTGTAACAGGTGTTGTGACCGGATCCGTTAACATGAAGACAGCGCCAAACAGAACACCGCCGCCAAGTACATTGAATAATGCAAACTCAAGACCTGTACCATGACCAATACCGACAATCAGAGAAACAACAAAGACTGTCAGGATATATGTGCATGTTAAGCGCCAGTCAATGTCTTTTCTCCAGATCAGATAGATACCGCAGAGAATAATGACAAGTGCACATGAACCGCCGATTACAGATGCATAGTTGCCCATGAACATATTGCCAAGACCACCAAAGCTCTGGACGACACTGTCAATAGCACTGGCATCTGCAGCCCAGCCGGTTGTGCCCATCTGGGTCATTGGAGTAGCACCAGATAAGACAACATCTGTGATATTGGAACTTGTTGCTTCAGAGAAGCTGTTCATGATGATAGCTTCCCCAAAGGCAGCCGGGTTAAAGATATTCTGTCCAAAACCGCCAAAGACAAGCTTACCGAATACAATGGCAATAACTGTAGACAATACAATGGCATAGTAACTGACATCAATCTTTGTAATCAAGGCAATGATTAATGCTGTAATCCAGCCATAGGAATGTGTAACATCTTTCCAGATATTCTTGGATTTCATGATGGCAAAGAAAGCAGTCTCTGTTAACAAAGCAGAAACTACCGCAAAGGCAGCCATCAGAATCACTCTGGCAGCGTACATACCGCCGAAAGTAACTCCATGCCATACAGCAGAATACGTTAATACAACAAGCAGACAGATTGTTACATCTCTCATGATGTCGGAAGTAGACTGCTTGGCACGATAGTTAGGAGAAGGTCTGAATGAGAATTTCATTATTTCTTTCCTCCCTTCTGAGACTGCATGCGTACATAGTTCTTTGCCCTTCTGACGTTTTCAGTCACATCAATCTTTGAAGGACAGATATATGTACATAAACCGCATTCAATGCAATCCATGACATGCAGCTTATTCAAAGTATCCAGATCACGTGTCTTGCCAAAGGCACTGATTCTTACCGGTTCAAGACCAGCCGGGCATGTCTCTGTGCAGCGTCCGCAGCGTAAGCACTTGACCTCATCCTTTTCATAGTTCTTTAAAACAGTAAGACCGTTATTCTGCGGGGCAATGACAAACTGATCGTTTGGAATTGTCTTACCCATCATCGGTCCGCCAGAAATCAGCAGAACATCATCAACACCATCGACGTAGCCGCCGCATGCTGCAATGATTTCACATGCCTTAGTACCTACAGGGACATAGACATCCTGCGGATTCTTAACGGCATCACCTGATACAGTGACATACTTATGGGTAATCGGCATACCGTTTTCAATGGCATTTCCCAAAGCAATGGCCGTAGAAGCATTGTTCAGGATCATACCTGCTTCAATCGGCAGCTTGTCATAGCGCTTGCCGGTTAACTGGTAAACCAGTGTACGTTCCCAACCCATCGGATAGAGATCCGGTACTGTACGAACTTCAATCGGTGTACCCGCAAAAGTCTTCTGCAGATCCGCAATCTGATCCTTCTTGTCTTCCTTGATCGCAATGCATCCCTTCTTTGCCTTGGAAAGCTTGAAGAGTGCTAATGTACCGGTTTTCAGAAGACCGAGGTTTTCCTCAATGTTCTTATAGTCAGCTGTCAGATACGGTTCGCATTCAACCGCATTTACCGCAAACAGATCTACATTTTCCGGCTTCAGATATTTGACATATGTAGGGAAACCAGCACCGCCAAGACCCAGCATGCCGGCATTCTTTACAAAGTCCAGAAGCTCTTCCCAGCTTGCTTTTTCATAGTCAAAAGCAGGAAATGCACGTTCTGTTGTATGTTTATGATCATTTTCGATCTTCAGGTGATCAGCCTGTGTCATTGAAGAAGTCATGAACTTTTCAATGGCTGTAACCTTTCCGGAAACCGGAGAGAACAGCGGCAGATAGAAGTGATCGTTTCTTTCTGCAATCTTTGTACCGACCTTTACTTCATCACCAACCTTGACACACGGTGTACATGGGGCATTACCGTTGACAAGCGGAACCCAGACAGTATCCGGATCAATAGACTTCAGCACTGGTTTGTGTATCGTCAGATCCTTATGACCGTCAAGATGATGATGCATAGGCCCATTTAACAATGACATATGGTCTTTACTCCTCCCATCAAAACACAAAGATTATAACATTGTTTTCACATAATCAAGCATCAAAGCACGGGTTTTAAATGACTTATCAGGATATCTGTCTAAATCGATTTATAGAATTATCAAAGTGTTAGGAAAACTTGTAAATCCGTGCTATCATCTCATGGATGAAAAAATATAAATTACTTATTGCAGGCTTATGTGCTGCTTTAGTCAGCGGCTGCAGCAGCACTGCTTCTTCTGATACAAAAGAGGATACCTATACGGCGCAATCCACCGAGACTGTGTTTGATACAGTCTATGCATTCAGTGAAACAAATTCTGATGAAGATGCTTCAAAGAAACATTTTGAAGACAGCGAAAAACTGCTTGAGAAATACAATCAGCTTTTTGATATCTATAACAATTATGATGGTTTGAATAACCTTAAAACAGTCAATGACAATGCCGGAAAACAGCCGGTTAAGGTTGATCAGTCCATTATTGATATGCTGAATCTGGCGAAGAAGTTCTATGACTACTCAGATGGTGAATTTGATATCACAATCGGTTCCTTATTAAATGTATGGCACAACTATCGGGAAGAAGGCATCAAGTTAAATGAGTCTGGTGCCAAAGGAAATCTTCCTAGTGATGAGGAACTGCAGGAAGCTTCCGTTCATAAGGGATGGGATAAGATCGTCATTGATGATGATGCGGATACCGTCTATATCACAGACCCGGATGTTTCCATTGATGTCGGTGGTATTGCCAAAGGTTATGCGGCTGAACTGACCGCTCGACAGATGGAAAAAGAAGGCATGAAATCGGGTTATCTCAATGTCGGTCGTAATATACGTCTGGTTGGTAAGAAAGCAGATGGAACAGACTGGCGTATTGGAGTTGCAGATCCTAAGGGTGAAAAAGCCTCCGGTCTTGTCACAATTGATGAGAAAGATCCTGTATCGGTCGTTACGTCTGGCGACTATGAGAGATATTATGTTGCCTCTGATGGCAAGACATATTCTCATATCATTGATCCGTCTACTTTATATCCGGCTGTTCTGTATCACAGTGTTACGATCATCACACCGGATTCTGCGGCCGCAGATTGTCTCTCTACCACCCTCTTTACAATGAGTGTAGAAGAAGGCAAACAGGTATTAAAAGCTTATGAAGAAGATACCGGAAGCGATGTCCAGGCAGTATGGGTGATGGATCCTGATAAGACTCAGGATGAAGATGGCAAAGAATCCGGTGATTATTTCATTACTTATACAGATGGTCTGAAGAACAATCTTACCTTTAATCAATAAGGACAAAAAAGGAACCACTTGATGTGATTCCTTTTTTATTAAGCTTCTTTTGTATCGGCAGGCAGATGTTTGAAAAACCGTACAAGAAATGGAATGGTAATCAATGCCGATATTGTTTCAGAACAGGATTGTGCCATCTGTAATCCCTGTAAACCGGCTATGGCAGTTAATATCAGTACACATGGGATTAAGACCAGTCCGCTGCGCAATGTCGCAAGGAATGTAGCTTCTCCGCTTTTCCCGATGGATTGAAACAGCATGTTTCCAAACATTGTTATCGGCATCAATATCAGGGAGATAGACTGCCACCGCATCGCAGCAGCGCCTATTTCCGTTACCTCCGGATCATCACGGAAGAAGCGTACAAATGGTTCTGCATTGATAAAGGATACTACTGCTAAAGCAGCCATGATGATAGTTCCTGCCTTTAAGGCAAAGAAGAAACCATCTTTGACGCGACTGTACTTACCAGCACCATAGTTGAAGGCGGAAACAGGCTGGAAACCCTGTCCGATGCCTACCGCAATGCAGAAGAGGAAATTTACGATTCTTGTCACAATCGATATGGCTGCGACAGCCGCATCACCATAGACAGCCGCATTACTGTTAAGAACCATAGTAGATACAGAGTTTAATCCCTGTCTTGCCAGAGACGGGAAACCGGTTGATATGATATCGGTAAATACTTTTCTTCTTTTTGTAAAGTACTTCAGATTAAAGCGGGATTGTGTTTCTCCCTTCAGATAAGGAATCATCAGGATTACCATGGATACATATTGTGATACGGTTGTACTTAAACCGGCACCACCAATACCCATATGGAAAATACGGACTAAAACATAGTCTCCAAATATATTCAGAATACCTCCGGCTGTAAGACCAATCATGGCATAGAAGGCTTTGCCTTCATAGCGCATGATGTTATTCAGTACGCAGCTGGATGTCATTGCCGGTCCGGCAATGAGTATAAAGAAGGCATACGTTCTTGCATAAGGAAGAATCGTATCGGTACTTCCTAATAGTCTCATTAACGGATCCATGAATAGTAATCCAAGTAAAAGTACGGCAAGCCCGGCAATGATAGAAGACCAGAATGATGTACTGCAGTATTCTCTGGCCGCATCTACATTCTTCTTTCCTAATTGACGGGCTATGTTAGAGCCTGCCCCATGACCGAACATAAAGCCAAATGCCTGTAATATAGCCATTAAGCCAAAGACAATACCAGTTGCTCCGCTGGCTGCGGTACTGATTGTCCCTACAAAGTAGGTATCTGCCATGTTATAGATATTTGTGACAAGCATGGAAATGACAGTAGGAATGGCAAGCGTAATGATCAGCTTTCCTACGGGGGTCCCTGTCATCTTCTGATACTGTTTTTCTTCTTCTGTATTGTTTTCCATGCAATGTATTATACATCTTAAAAAAAGGTCTGCAGATTAACCTGCAGATCTCTTGTTAACGGGTGATAACTTTTGGATTTACAAACGGTACGACATCCTTCACGGCTTCTTTGGCATCGATGCGTACTTCATCATTGTCAAGATCAATTAAGACATACTTTCTGTTTCCCATGCCAAGTTCCTGCATGTAGGATAACTGTCTTAAACCATGTCTTGTCTCCATTCTTTCGACCAGATCATGATGATCAGATTCTTTCATGGCATAGATCATATCTACTGATGCCTGATCAATGGCACAGATATCCAGGGAGGCAAGAATTCCGACATTCGGGGTTACTACCGGTGCAGCCGCAACGCCTTCACAATCACAGGATACTGACATATTTCTCATGACATTGATAAAGGAAATATGCTTGCCGAAATGATCGACTGTTGCCTTGGCGGATTCGGTGAATCTCTCCATGAATTCTTCCTTGTTGATATCCCACATATCTGGTGAACCAGGGGTTGTATGAATCTCTTTCTTGCCGATTCTTCCATCCGCACAACCGATACCGATGTTCTTGTTTGAACCACCGAAACCACCTTGTGTATGACCCTTGAAATGGGTTAATACAAGCATGGAATCATAATTCAGTTCATGAGATCCGACATGCATTTCCTTAAACCACTTGCCGTTTTTCACAGGTAAAGTGACTACACCATCTTCATCCATGATATCAACCGGGCAGAAGGTCCAGCCATTGACTTCGAGAGTTTCACGATGCTGTTTGGTTGTATAACGATCACCTTCATAATAGGTGTTTGTTTCTACAATTGTGCCATTTGGAATATCATTTTCGATTAACTGCTTAACCCAGGGTCTAGGCAGAATGTTAGGACCATGTTTTTCACCTGTATGAAGCTTGATGGCTACTTTACCGATAAGATTGCTGTTGATCTTCTGATAAGCCTTTTCTAATCCCTGTGCGGATAAATCTCTTGTAAAGTAAACGATAGACTCATTACCAGTGCGTTCATTGTATGGTACATACTTATCGCCATCTGTACCAGGCTTGATTGTTGTCATATTCTTTATTTTCCTTTCTTTGTAACAATATACTCCAGTAAATCCTTATCAAAAGACGGATCCGGACGTCTGTTTCCGGTCATTTCAAATCCGGCATTGGAATACAGCATGCGCTTATGCAGATCCTGTTCATTCACCCAGGCCCGCATGACTTCTGCGTCCTTTTCTGCAAGTGTCTCAGCAGCCGCCTGAGAAAGTGCCTGTCCTACACCGGCATTATGGAACAATGGATCTACATACAGAGAATCCAGTTCCAGTTCCTTTCCATTCTGGGTCATATATAAAACACCTTTGATAATACCGTCATCATATACACGGATTCCTTTTAATGCGCCCTTATCATTCTGATAATGCAGAGCTAAAGGAAGTACCTGGAAAGAGTTAAACTTTGCCGGATCATCATACAGTCTTTCATGAATAACCTCATGACTGTAGGAAACAATAATCTCAGCTATTCTTGAAGCATCCTGTACTTCTGCTTTTCTTACATATTCTGCCATAAACCATATGCCTGCTTTCTTACCTATATTGTATTACGAAATAACGATTATTCTTCTTCAAATCCCTGAATAACAACCGGTTTTTTCTTCAGCATCTCAAGCTGTTCTTCGCTGAAATTCTTCTTATTGATGACAGCTTCATATACATAGTCCCTGAAATAAGCTTCTGAACATACATAATACCCGTCTCTGCCATTTTCCTTACCCCAGGAATTCTCTATTTTCCATCTGTCGGGCTTATGATTTTCATCAAAGTTCACACCTGTCAGTAACATGGCATGCGTAGCTGCCGAACTTCTTAATTCCAGTCTGTCTTTCTTAGGCATGGTAAGATCCACGCCGCCAAGCAGACCACCATATTCAAAGGAATCCGGATCCCATACACCTTCTTTTCTTGCCCCATATGCACCGGCATCACATGTAAACCAGCATGGTTCACCATCTTCCAGCTGTCTGATGCACAGATCTTCCAGTGCCTGCTGACTTACATTCAGAGCATATAAATCATGATCTGCCATGTTTCCGATGGAATGGAATACAACCGGAGTATCCATCTTCTTGTTATCCGTAGGCTCATTAATGACCGGAATATAGTCATCAAGGGTCATGCCGATATACTTTTCATAGAATGACACCGGATCAAGATTTCGGTCAATATGATATTCATTTTTTTCATCTCTGTAGGCAAAATCAAATGTCTGTACAGGCTCGCCAAAGGCAATGCATTCTGCCTTGTATACTTCCGCAAGCATTTCTTCCTTGCGCTTCTGTACATCCTCACCATTATGAATCATCTGCCTTAATTCCATGGCATCTTTCTTCAGAAGTCTGTTAATCAGAGTCAGAAATTCATCAGTATGATCAGACTGGTATGTCTCCGGATCTGCACTCTTTGGAACAGCACCATACTTTTTAATCAGATCAACTGCCATGCCCCAGAATCCGCCGTCATCAACACCTCTTAAGATATACTGCATCATCTGATCATTAACCGGCTTATCCGCATTGGCAATGATCATTTCCAGGAAATTATTTGCTTTTTCAAGCTTGTCATAGAAAGTAATGTAATTCTGGGATAATTCAAATTCCTTTAAATGCAGTTTTTCTGCGACAGTTTCTCTCATGATATTGAGGCAGGCAAACATCCAGCATCTTCCTGACTTCTGCTGGGCGGTGATGCCTCTTGTCTTGAGATCAATGCTGAAAGCTCCATTGAGCTTTGCGGCATTGCCTGGTACATAGGCAAGATTCTTTAATTCTGTCTTTGCGGCTGCGGCACTTAATACATGGGCATGTATATCCTTATCATAGGCATCACGAAAAGATGCGATTGATTCTTTACTTAATCCATTCATCATTTATCCTCCAGTATATTCTTTTCTGCTTCACGAACCCACTCATCCATATGTTCCTCAATCGAGTGAAATCCGATCTTCATAGGTGGTAAAGAAGCCTTCTGATGAGCCGGCTGTCTGGTACGGTTTCTTCCAGGCTTCTGTAATGCTTTTAAAGAAAGTCTTGCCTGATGGGTTTTAGGATCAAAGTCAATGATCTTGACTCTTACTTTTTCCCCTACCGTTACATAGCGTGCTATATTCTTAACATATCCATCACTGATTTCGGAAATATGAATCAGGCCGCTGGTATTTCTGTCTAATGCCACAAAGGCACCATACGGCTGAATTCCTGTCACTTTTCCTTCGACAATCATGCCTGTTTTATATTTCATATCTATACACTTCCGCCCAAGAGTATATCATGGATCGGGCATAACAGTTGAACCATCACGAATCATCTTTTATATTTACTCCTGTAACAAGAGGTGTATAGCATGACTAGAGAAGATGAAGAAAAAAGAATCAATGAACAGATTGAAGAAAATATGAAGGGACATGAGATCCCGGCTCCGGAAGTTCCGAAGAAAGAACCAAAGCCTCAGCAGGAAACTGCACCTGAAGAACTGCTCAATGCAGAAACACCACAGCGTCAGGATCTTATCAACAGAATCAATCATACATTAAACAAGATCAGACCATATATCCAGGCTGATGGCGGTGATGTTCAGTTTGAGGATTATAAAGATGGTGTTGTCACGGTATCCATGCTTGGCGCATGTGCAGGATGCTTTATGGCCAGTGCGGATATTACGGAAGGAATTCAGGCAATTCTGATTGATGAAGTGCCGGAAGTAAAATCTGTAAAGATGCTTGAAAGTTCTCCTTGGGGACCTCAGGCAATGAATTTCTGAAATAACAGGCAGACATATGTCTGCTTTTATTATGCATTTTTCATGGTTTTCTTTATAAATCTGAATATTTTGATAATTTCCTGAAATTTTTTTCTGATTTTTGAATTATTTTTCTGTTTTTAATGAATTTTCTCATTTTTGTCGTTGACCATGTCAGAATATCGTTTTACGCTTTTTCCATAAAAAAGGAGATTTAACAATATGGAAAAGCCATTTGAAGATTTTGGTTCACAGGTATTCGGCATTAAGGAAATGGAAGAAAGACTGCCCAGACCTGTTTTTGATGCATGGAAGAAAACCCAGGCAAATGAAGGTGCTTTGGACAGAGGGACTGCTGATGCCATTGCCCATGCCATGAAAAGATGGGCCATGGAACATGGTGCTACCCACTTCACCCACTGGTTTCAGCCATTGACCGGTGGTACTGCCGAAAAACATGATGCCTTTATTGAACCGGATCATAATAATCAGCCGATTTCAAGATTCTCCGGCAAGATGTTAATCAAGGGAGAACCGGATGCTTCTTCTTTCCCATCCGGTGGTTTAAGAGCGACCTTTGAAGCCAGAGGCTATACCTATTGGGATGTGAAATCTCCTGTCTTCATTCGTGAAAACACATTATGTATTCCTACTATCTTTGTCTCATACAATGGCGAAGCCCTGGACCGCAAGGATCCATTGCTGAAATCTGTAGATGCCCTCAGTGCAGCTGCCACTAAAGTAGTTAACCTGTTAGGTGATAAAGACGTTAAGTCCTGCAATATTTCCGTAGGTCTTGAACAGGAGTATTTCTTAATTGACCGTAAATACTTTGACAGACGTCTTGATCTGAAATTAACCGGAAGAACATTATTCGGCATGCCTGCCACCAAGGGACAGGAACTGGATGATCACTACTTCGGTGCGATTCCTTCAAGAGTCAAGGCATTTATGAAGGATGTCAATGAACAGTTATGGAAGTTAGGCATCTATGCAAAGACCGAACACAATGAAGTGGCTCCGGGTCAGTTTGAATTGGCGCCTATCTTCTCGGATGGTAATGTTGCGGTAGACCAGAACCAGCTGACTATGGATATTCTGAAGAAAACAGCTGAGAAACACGGACTTGCTTGTCTTCTTCATGAAAAACCGTTTGATGGCATTAACGGGTCTGGCAAGCATAACAATTACTCTATTATTACAGATACGGGAGTTAATCTCTTTGACCCGGGGAAAAAGCCAAGTGAGAATGTCAGGTTTCTGACTTTCATCTGTGCATTTATCAAAGCTGTCGATGAATATGCCCTGCTTTTAAGACTCAGTGCTTCCAGTGCAGGCAACGATCACCGTTTAGGGGCTGATGAAGCACCACCTGCTATCATTTCTATTTATCTTGGTTCTTATATTGAAGATATCCTTTATTCTTTATACAAGGATCATCCTTCCCAGAAGAAAACTGTTACGGTAAGTGACTTCAGTCCGTTAAATAATCTGGCCTATATTCCTCATGACAACACTGACCGTAACCGTACATCACCGGTAGCTTTTACCGGTAATAAGTTTGAGTTCAGAATGCTTGGTTCCAGCATGTCTGCCTCTTTTGCCAATACAGTTCTCAACAGCATCATGGCTGAAAGCTTAAATGAAATTGCTTCAGAATTAGAAGGCATTAAATATGTTCAGGATGCCAGAGACAAGGCATTGGATATATGCCGTAATATCATTCATGATCATAAGCGTATTCTTTTCTCTGGTGATGGCTACAGTGAAGAGTGGGTTAAAGAAGCCAAAAGAAGAGGTCTGCCAAATGTAAAGAGCTTCATTGAAGCTACCCAGGCATTAAAAGATCCTAAGGTTGTTCATCTGTTTACTTCTCTTGGTGTATATACGGAAAAAGAACTGGAAGCCAACCGCAAGATCATGGAAGAACAGTATGACAGAGTCATGGATATTGAAGTGAAGACTTTAATTGAAATGGTCCGTAAGGATGTTCTTCCGGCCATGACGCAGGATTATGAATTCTACGCAAAGACAGCGGCTGAGGCAGGTAAGAATACCCCTGGTTTTGTCACAAAGAGAATGAGTCAGTTAAGTGAATTAATAGACAAGACGTATTCTTATGTGGATAAGATGACACAGTTATGGAAAGAAGCTAATGCATCTGGAGATGATTATGAATGCGGCAAGAAGATCTATTACAGTGTTGCGCCGGCTATGGAAGAAGTACGGAAATACATTGACCGCTACGAAGAGATCGCATCCAGAAACTATTACAAGCTTCCGCTCTATGAAGAAATGCTGTTCAATCTGGATTAATGTATCTGAACAAACAGCCATCATGATAAGATAAACACAGGAGTTTCTATTTATGATAGCTACAGAACGTTTCCAGAAAGAACTGGAACTGATTAACAATCATGGCATTATGGCAACGGCACAGCTGAGTAAAATGCTTGGTGTAACCGAAATGACGATCCGCCGGGACATGCAGTCTCTTGAAGAACAGGGATTGATTCAGAGAGTTCATGGCGGTGCCAGATCCTTAAGCGTGACCCATACGGTTTCCATGCAGCAGGAAAAGAATATGCGGGAACGCAATGAGAATATTGAAGAAAAGAATGCGGTTGGAAAATATGCGGCTGCTCTTATTAAAGACGGCATGACGATCTATGTGGACGGCGGTACATCCACTGCCGCACTCATTTCTTACATACATGCAGAAGACATACGGATTATCACCAATTCCCTGCTTGCCGCAGAACAATGTCATGATACAAATATTGAAGTGTATCTTTTAGGAGGAAGGCTGATACAGAAATACAGTATGATTGCAGGCCCTATGGCAAGTCATGATCTGAATCAATTTCACTTCGATATCGCATTTATATCATGTCTTGGCATAGATGCAGAAGAAAGATTCATATATACAGCCGAAACCGATACAGCACAAATAAAAAAGGATGCTCTGCAAAATGCCGCTCAGGCATATCTGCTCGCAGATGCATCCAAACTTCATACAAGAAGTTTCTATCATCCTGTATCAACGGATTTGTTCACAAATGTCATCATGAATCAGCCTTCTGATTATACTTCAGAAGATCTTCCTGATAACTTCATACTCATCTGACATCCTGGTTCATTCAGGATGTCTTTTATATCTGTTCTATATGTATGGCAATATTCTTTTTGTCCGCAATCTCTTTCAGTTTATCAAGATATGCCTCAGAAACATATGGCGTTCCTTTTAATGGATAAGGAATGCCAAGATGCGTATACTTCCCTTCTCCAAGCGTATGATAAGGCAGTATATCCACTCTTTTAATCACATTGCCTAGACTATGAATCACATCAAATCTCTTTTCGACATCATTAAGATCATCATTCCATCCCGGCACAATCACCATTCTGATCCAGATATCCTTTCCTTTTTCTGCTATGGCATGAAGATTATCCAGTATCTGATGATTCTCTTTACCTGTACATCTTTTATGCATATACGCATCATATGCCTTCAGGTCAAAGAGAACGAGATCCATGTTTTCAATTGCCTTCATCATCTTTTCTCTGCTTATGTAACCGCATGTGTCCAGGGCTGTATGGATGCCGCCTTGTTTTAAATACGAGGCGGTTTCATTGATAAATTCTGCCTGTAAACCCGGTTCCCCGCCAGAAAATGTCACCCCGCCATGACTTTCTTCATAAAAGATCTGATCACGCATCAGTTTCTCATATAAGTCATGACTTTCAATTTCATAACCGACTTCCTTTGTAAAGGAATGATTATTCTCTTTAAAGTGCATTGTTTTCTTCCCCGGTAACATCAGTTCCGGATTACAGCACCACTTGCAGCGAAGTGAACAGCCAACCATAAAGACAGTACTTCGTATACCGGGACCATCTTTAATGGAATATGACTGTATTTCAGATATCAGTCCGGTTGTCATAATCTGTTTTCCGTTCTGGCAATGATGGCATTCTGTGTCTCTGGCATTAAGGAAACAAACTGTGCACAATAACCTGCCACTCTTACAATCAGGCTGCGGTACTGATCAGGGGTTTCCTGTGCCTTACGGAGTGTCTTTGAGTCAATGACATTAAACTGATTATGATAGATGCCAAGTCTCTGACTACCTCTTAAGAAAGCACAGAATTTATCCAGATTTTCATCTCCCTGTAAGGAGGCTGGTGAAAATCTCATATTCAGTAACTGTCCTGCCGCCACTCTTTCATTAGGAAGTTTACTGACAGAATGAATGACTGCCGTAGGTCCCATGACATCTGTCCCCTGTACAGGTGAACAGCCTTCATTCAACGGGCTTCCGGCTTCTCTTCCATCTGGTGTAGCACCCACATCCATACCATTTGGAACATAGGAGGTAATATTGGATGTAGACATCGTATAGCAGCTGACTTCAGGGCCTTTGCCTTCTCTTAAAGTATGATAGGAAGGCAACAGGTCCAGATACGATTCATATACATCAGAGACAATCTGATCTACTTCATCATTATCATTACCAAACTTCGGTACGGAAAGGCAAAGATTACGAATTCTCTCTCCTTCTTCCCCCTTCCAGTTATGATGAATCGCATCCATTAATTCTTCATAAGTAATCACATGATCATCAAATACCAGTTTCTTCACAGCCATCAATGAATTGCCTAATACAGTCGGTCCGATATTGGACTGGGATATCACATCATACTGGCAGCCGCCGTTTTTCAATGTCCTTCCAAGCTTCATGCTGTTATGAATCAGAGATGACGCAAACGGGTCTGCATCATATACAGCTAATGACGTATCACAGATCTCATCTGACTCTACCGCTATATCCGAATAGAACTTCAGGAACTTCTTCCAGGCATTCCACAGTTCTTCATAACTATGAAAATGTACTGTACTCCCCTTCTTTCCATTCACACTGATCATCTGTATGCCCGTAACAGGATCAGTGCCATTATTTAAAATCAGTTCCAGTATCTTTGCCCAGTTGACATACGTCATTCCCGTTGCACGATGACCATACTTGCCCGGTACACCGGTTTCCACACATCCGATCGCACAATAGTCCAAAGCATCTTCATGCCTGATGCCAAGATCTTCTATTCCCTTAGCCGCAATATCATCATTGAACATACTCGGCATGCCGCAGCCTGTACGGATTAACTGTGCCGCAAGTTTTAATAATGACTTAGGAGTATCTCTGTTATAGCGCATGGAGAAGTTCGGCTCTGCCATCGCCGTCAGATTCATGGCTTCAATGCATAAATAACTCAATTCATTGGATCCATCCGTACCATCCGGTTTATAGCCGCCAATCATCAGATTGGAATATAAAGGATATCCCTGTGAGAACTTTGTATGTCCATAAGGTCTGACTTTATTCTGGGTACTGTTCATCAGAAACATATGCGTAGTTATTTCTAATGCCTTTTCCTTTGTCAGTACACCAGCCTCAATATCATGTTTGTAAAGATCATACATATACTGATCAAATCTTCCATAACAGAAAGAATGACCATTGGATTCAATCATCTCTAATACATGTATGAAATAAACTGTTTCAACCCCTTCATAATAGCTTTGGGCAGGATGTTCCATAAGCCTGGAAGCCATATCACTGATCTTCAGCAGTTCTTCTTTACGCTTTGGATCTGTTTCCTTTTGAGACATTTCAAAGGCTAGCAGAGAATACCGTTTGATATAGTCCAGTACACCATTTAGAGAAACCGAAACTGCTTCATAGAAATTCCTGTTTTCTTCTGTTAAATCAGGATTGTTAAGATATTGTTCTGCTTCTTTCTGGATATCTCTCAATCCTCTTTTTAAAACCATGTCATAATCCGGCACTATATGTCCATCACCAGACATGGATATGCCGCCACGATGAATAACTTTCTGCTTTTCAGCTGAAGCTATCCTTTCTGTTGTATGACGCTTTACTTCATCTTCATGCGTATGTCCATGCCAATAAGGCGCAATCGAACGGATATCCTGCTTGACCTTTTCACTGCAGGTAAATACATCACCATTGCGTTTATCAAACTGTTCCAGTTCTTCTACAACCCAGTCTATGGAATATTCCGGAAATACCGGTGCCGCAAAGTCACGGCTTGCCTGATTACCGAAGATGAGACTGTCTGGTTCGATGTAAATGGTCATATGACGCAACGTGTATGCAAATGCCTCAGCCTTACGGATGATATAGGGTTTCCCTTCTGTTTCTTGAAAGGAACGGGTATAGAAAAGGGCCCGCTCACTGCAGATACTGGCTTTCCTGTTCTGCATGTGATTGCGCAGACGGTCAATGCGGTCCATATCCATATCATGATTCTGAGGGACAAATGCAAGGAATTTCATAGGTTCTCCTTTAAAAACAAACCTGCGAATATCTCATGTTCAAAATAACACAGAACTCCGCAGGTATGTATATATGAATTATCGATTCAGATTTAAAACGACCGGAACAGACTTATAGCCAACACCCATACGGTCAATACCCATGTTGATTAACTTCAGGAAGTGTTCTCTTGTACGGATGCAGCCGCTTCCTTTGATCTTGATCTTATCGCCAACCGTATCCATCAATAACTGGATGACTTCTACGGCAGCGCCCTTGCTTTCATGCCCTGTTAGGAAACCCGTAGATGTTTTAACATAGTCGGCACCACTTGCCAGAACAATCTTTGCGCCACGGACAATTTCTTCCTTTGTCAAAGCATCTGTTTCAAGGATTACTTTCAGTTCTTTACCATACTTATGGGCAGTATCTGCGCAAACCTTAAGATCCTCAAGAACTTCCTCATCTTTACCACTGCGGATCTTTCCAAAGTTAGAAACAATATCGATTTCCTTAACACAATCATACTTAGCCGAAGTCTCAATCTGCGCAGCTCTTGATACTGTCATGCTGTCCCCGAATGGAAAGTCAGTAACTGGACAAAGAGTAGTCTTACTTCCTTTAACATATGGCTCACAAAGTTCCAGATACGCCGGATTAATGCAGATGGTAGCACAGCCAAGGCTGACGCCATCCTTTGTCAGATTGATGATTTCCTCTTCGGTAAATTCAGGCTTTAATACGGAGTAGTCAATGTAAGATGCCAGTTCTTCTATTGTCATTTCTTCTGCTGGCTTTATTGGTTTTCTCATGATCGTTTATAACAGTTTATAAATGTTCACTGTTTTCCCTTTCTTTCTTATAATATATAAGATTTATGAACATTTGTAAACATATCGTAACTATTTTATAAAGTCTGCAATACGTTTTGCGTCTTCAAAGCCTTTGATATATAAAGCCGCAATACTTTCCTTATCTTTTGTTAATGTCTTCATATGACCTATATCGGATGGCGCCACAATGAGAACTTTTCCTTCTTTCTCTAATTCTTCTGCCTTATCTACCCAGTCATTGTAAACATGGCTTCTCGTTGCCATATCTTTTGCGGCTTCAGGATATTTACGTTCCAGCATCTTTGCAAGAACGGCATCATTCTTTGGAATTCTTCTGAAATCACGTGGTCTCGTCAGAATCAGGACAACCTTATCGCAGCCATCCTCAAAAGCTTTCTGTAATGGTACCGGATCTGAAATACCGCCATCATAGTACGGTACACCATCAATCATATACGGCTTATCTGCCACCGGTACACAACAGGATGCCTTGATCACATCATAGTGATCCTGTGACATGGATGACTTGTCAAAATAAGCAGGTTTCCCTGTTAAAGCATTGGTAGCTACAGTCCAGTACTGCATTGGATTATCCATGATGCCTTTCCAGTTCAAAGGATAATCACCGCCTTCATTAGACAAAGTACTGTAAATATAATCCAGACCAACATAATCCCCGGTCAGGAACATATTCTTAAATCCCATATACTGCCATCTTGTAAAATACTGTGTATAGAATATATAGTTTCTGCCAATCTGATGACCGGCATAAGAAGCGATATTGGCACTGCCTGCACTGACACCGATACCATAGTCAAAACGAATATCATGCATCATGCACCAGTCCAGTACACCTGCCCCATATGATCCTCTTAAACCACCGCCTACATCAATTACACCTGTCATATTGTTTCCCCATTCAACGCATCCAGAATGCCTTCTACTCTGGCTATTGCTTCATTAACCTGTCTTCTTGCATCATTGATACGACTCTGAACCATCCAGTCCGCAATCACACCATCAAAGAAATAATCCGCAAAGCCAAGAAAACCATCGGTTGGAATACGTACATCTGTATATGCATAGATATCCCTCAACTCATAAGCAAGACGGTTCATTGCGTCCTTGGCAAGCTGGATTTCATATTGGGCATCATGCATCTTATCCTGTTTCATAAATGTCACAAACATACCTCCGCCAAGGATATCCGCAACACCCCAGCCAGCCGCCTTATCCAGCATCTTCTGTGCATTATAGAGATGATATAATGCATCATTCCCCGCTATAACCGCTTCATCTGTTTCATTTCTTCTGCTATAGAATTCATTCATACCTAACAGTTTATATCTCAATTTTAAAAGTACAACTGTTTTAAAAAAGAACAGTTTTTACTCTGTTCCCTGGTCCGTACTTTCCGTTGTGTTCTCTTCTGTTTGTGAAGAGGTATCTTCCTGCTCGGTTGTTTCTTCAGAAGGAGTTGGTGATGGGGTTGCCACAGGAGTCTCAGGTTCTGACTGCACGGGCTGCGTTACAGGCGCTGCCGGTGCAGTTCCCTGATCCTTTACAGAAGAAACCTTTTCACTGATCCATCCTTTGACATCATCTCCATACCGGCTATACACATTGATGCCAAGAAGAATCAGGGCAATGATAATGACTGCTTTAACCGTAAAACTGATGATCTTACCGGTATCCTTCTTACGCTTCTTTCTGTATTTTGTTTTATATCTTGTTTCTGTTACAGATGTCTGCGGTGTTTCTTCTTTGCTGGAAGAAGAATCTTCCTGTACATATAAAGTATGCCCGCAATAAGGACAGAACATACTGTCCCATGGTATCGCTCTGCCGCAATGCGGACAGATAATCTTTTCATTTTCCATATATGTCCTCCTCTACTGCAGTATGCATAAGGAATGTGAAGATTCTATGAAGACAGTCGTCTGTCCATATAGGAAAGTGCATAGGCTTCTACATGATCTAATTTCTTTACGCTTTCTTCATCCTTAACAGAGAAACGATGCATCATCTTTTCAATATAGTGATGGTCTCTTACATACTGTAATCCGGGTTTGAAATTATAGTCATATAACATGGCACATGAAGAAACCAGTGTATCTGCGGGTGTCTTGCGGATACCGGTATGGATACTTTTCTCTTTGAAAAACTCTTCATAGACAGATTCTGTTACAGTACTGTTTTCCAATTGTGAAACCGTAAAAGGCAGAGCATCTTCCAGAGGATCTTCGATCTTAACTCTGTAGATATCTGTTTTATCCGCATCTCTTATAATACGGGCATGCAGTAAGGTATGTTCATCAAGATCTGACTGTATTGCATATTTATTATGATTGGATACAGCCTTATAAATCAGTTCATCATATTGATCATCTTCAATAAAAGAACGAATCAGATCATTTTCCTGTAATACTTCCACCCCAAGATCCGCATGATCCACTGTCAGATAGTCACGAAAGTCATGATATCTTCTGACCTGTTCAAATCTTCCGATATCATGTAATAATCCTATCAGCTGTGCTAACTGTATGTCTTCTTCAGAAAGATGAAGATCTTCCGCGATTCTCTTTGCCAGATCTGCCACATGATACGTATGTATGATCTTCAGGCGTACTTTGCCATCATCCGGATTATAGTGACTGACATACTTTTTGAATGCATGCAGAGCTCTCTCATAATCTATCATGCTTATCCTCTGTTTATGATCTTTTCAATATGCTTGATTTCAATCGATATTGTCCCATCCGGATTATTGATAAATTCAATCACATCCGGATTACCGGAATATTCCGTAGGAAAACTGATTTCGATACCACTGTCAGTACGGATACGCTGGTTCTTCATCCTGCGGATAGCAGGACGGGCAGAAATATCCATTTCTTCCGGAAGTTCATGTTCTAGACTGGCAGATAAGAATGTATCCTGCATCTCTTCTGATTCATTGAATACATTTACTGCCAGATCTTCCTTACTGATCGTATCAGATTCTTCCGAAGCATTCTGAACATAGTTTTTATACCTGGAAAGTAATAAAGCAGGATTCTCATCACATTTTTCGGCAATTTCATTCACGATATCATTCGTATCCTGCAGCACTTCCTTTACTGACTTTTGTGAAGAACACATGAGTATGCGGTCCTGTAATAAATGAATGTCATCCTTCCAGTTTTCTTCATCTACATACTGCACTTCTTCATTCAGAAGATTAACAGTAAAGAAAGTATGAAGCTTCTTGTTAGGAGAGGGAAGAAAACCGGATCCCATCATGACATGGTTTACAATCCTGCCATTTTCACTCTCTGTGATATGTGTATAAGCTTTCTCGTTAGGGATAAACAATACAGCAAGATACGGCACATCATCATAACGGTAATCCACCATAAGCAGATCATAAGGCTGATCTGTAACATCCTTCAGATTATCTGAAATATATTTACCCAAATTCTCAGAACATATTCTGAAATCCGCATCTGTTTTCTTATAAGCTTCCAGCAATTCACGAAAAGAACTGTCTTTGTCCAATATGCCTTTTCTTAAACCTATGTCTTCTGTAATCTTCTTAATATATTTCTTTACATAAGATCCGTTTACGGCATCTTCCAGATTCATTGTCTGTTCACTGTATATTTCATTACCGGATGTATAATCCAGGATCTGAAGAACAGCCTGACTGATTACCAATTCATTCATATCTCACTCCGTATAAAAGCCTGCATCCTATTCAGATACAGGCTGTTCTTTAATCTAAAGTAGCTTCGATTTCCTTAGCCGTATTTCTTCCTTCAACAACTGCATTGCCTATGGTCTTAGGACCGGTATAGGCATCTCCTGCAATCCATACATTTTCAAGATTGGACTTATGTCCTTCACCGGTTTCCAGATCATCTGATAATGTATGGAAATTCACTTTCTGGCCTATTGCCATGACAATCAGATCAGCCGGCATTGTGAAGTCAGAGCCCTTGATCTCATGACATGAGGCTCTGCCTGAGGCATCCGGCTCACCCAGTTCCATTTTAACAACATCAGCACCTGAGACATAACCGTTTTCATCTCTGTTAATCTCTTTGATGTTATTTAAGAAACAGATTTTGACGCCTTCCTTTTCAGCAGCGTTGATTTCAGACTGATTAGCTGGCATTTCCTTTAAAGAACGTCTGTATACAATGGTGACATCATCTATCAGGCGAATTAATGATCTTGCACAATCCATCGCAACGTTGCCGCCACCCCATACAATGGCATGCTTGTACTTTTTAAACTCATCCTGCTTATGAAGCATATTCAGATCATACAGTAAGGTTAAGCCTGCATATAAACCTTTCCCTGTTTCAAAACCGAATGTATTTTCCACCTGGGCACCGATAGCGACAACGACTCTGTCATACTCCTTACGGATCTTATCAAATGCTTCATGATCAATCTTGGTATTGAAATGGAATTTCACACCATCTGCCACAAGACCATCATATGCCTTCTGTAAGAAAGCCTTAGGCATTCTGAACTCCGGAATGCCGGTATGAATGGCACCACCGATAGCATCTTCCTGATCAAAGATATCTATCTGACATTTCCCTGTTTTCACTAATTCCTGGGCAATCGTATATCCTGCCGGACCTGCACCGATAATTGCGATTTTATACATATTACCTTATCTCCTTGTCACTTACATTGTACTGAAATACCGAAATATTATGCATGCATCATACTTATAACATCATGAATTTCAATCATGCTCTTCAATGATGCGTATCTTCTTTTTCTTAAGGAATGCCATGGCTTCCTCAGCATGATCAGCCCTCAAATCAAAAGCACCAATCCACTTCTTCTGTGTATTTGTAAAATATACCGTTGTTTTTGAAATATGTGCTTCTTCTATCTCTTTCCACTTATAGAATTCTTTTTTAGCATAAGCAGATGTAACTGTTTCAATACCCTTATCATCCATAATTACGACAGTACGGAAGAAACCAATCAGAATACTGATCAACACAGCAGTCATAACAGCTGTCAGTGTACCAATCAGGCTTTCTGCTTTACCTGGATGAAATGTTACAAGCCATATACAAAAGCCAATACATACAGCCAGAAATAATCCGGAAAGAATCACCGGTTTCTTACGGGAACGTACAATTACCTTATTCATGCTATAAAGAATAACACAAATATTCCCTTATAAACCAATCTGTACATACGGATCCATACTTTGTACAACATTCTGGATACAGGATTGATAATAAGAATCCTTATCCGGAAATATATCTGTATTCAGATCCTTATACCAGGTAACATGCGGTCCATACAGGCCCTGCATATCATCAAACCAGATATAGAAGAGATCTGCCTTAGGCTCGCTGACATCAATGACAGATGTTCCATCTTTTTCTGTTTTCGTGACAGTTAAAGAAGCATCCATACCGGTATAGATGCCTTCTCTGGTAGTTCCCGGGAGAACTTCCTGGGCCGCAATGAGATTACCCATGGCATAGAAACAGATTGTATGATTATTGATTCTTTCAATCGGCTGTATGTTATGGGCATGATTACCAATGATGATATCAGCTCCGGCATCTGATAATTCCTGAGCCAGCTGCTTCTGTTCCTCATCAGGTTGGCTATGATATTCTTCTCCCCAATGCATGGAAATAATCACAACATCCGCCTTCTGCTTTGCGTCTCTTACCCAGTCAAGCATTTCTTCTTCATGCCCTCTGTAACAGTTAACCAGATAAGGGCGGTCATCCGGATTCACATTGCTGTTCATGCCATAAGTCCAGGCATTAAAGGCGTAGGTAATGCCATTCTTCTCATAGACAGGAATCTCCTCTCTCATCTCTTCAGAAGAGTTTTCTCCTGCTGTCACGACATCCTTCTTTGCTTTCCAATACGCTACGGAATTGTCAACTCCTTCACTGCCTTTATCAAGGGAATGATTGTTTGCCAAAGAGACGACATTAAAACCTCTTGAAACCATATAATCCCCTAATGACTGCGGTGCATTGAAATGCGGAAAAGGAGTGAATCCAAGATTATCACCAGCTAATGGCACTTCCTGGTTGTATAAAGAAAGATCATATTGAGATGCAGGTGCTGTCACTTCATCCAGCTGACTGCTGTAATCATATGTACCGTTGCCCTGATCAGCAGCCTGCGTATTATGGACCATGAAAAGAAGATCCCCTTCTATAAACATGGAAAAGGAATGTACGGTATCTTCTTTCTTTTCTGGTTCAGCACTGTTATTAACAGATGGCTTTTCTGCTGTTTCCTTTCTTTCAGAAATACAACTGTATCCAAGTGTTCCTGAAACAGCTAAAACAATAATAAGAAGGATTACCTTAATGCTTTTTCTGAGATGTCTGCGCTTGTGTTTCATGTCTTAATTATATGTGATATCTTTCTGCTTCTGATGCTGTTTTAAAAAGATAAGAGATTGCTTCGGCAGGATACTTCCCGACTGCGGTTTCATTTGTCAGCATCAATGCATCCGCACCATCTTTTACAGCATGAAATATATCTGATACCTCTGCCCTTGTCGGACGGGGATTATCAAGCATGGATGCCAGCATCTCGGTCACAACCATAAAAGGCTTATGCGCCTTTTTACAGGCATCTTCTATTTCCTGCTGGGCCAAAGGGAGTTTCCATAAAGGCATGTCATTACCAAGATCTCCTCTGGCGATAACAATCATATCTGCCTCAGGCATGATCTCATCAAGATGCCGGATGCCCTCTCTGCTTTCTATTTTGGCAAAGATACGGATATGATCTTCATTCATGTCATGCAGAGTTCTGCGAATTTCCTTTAACTGCTTTGAAGATGTCACAAAAGGTTCCATAAGGGCATTGACACCATATTTATCTGCATTCTTAAGATTCTCTATATCTTCTTTCGTTAAGGCAGGTCCCGCAATATCCTTATCTTCCACTTTCACTGATTTATGTGCAGATAAAGTACCGCCTCTTTCAACAAATGCATGTGTATTGTCCTGTATACGCATCTGTATCTTTCCATCATCTATTAACAGCACATCACCCGTATGTATCTCCTGCATGACTTTCTCAGATAATTTCAGAGCATCTAAAGATAATGTCTGATTCTCCTTTAAAATCTGATCTGGTATTTTACCGGTTCTGATTTCACTCCCCTGCATGTCTATTAAAAGATCACATTTTCGGTTTGTCTTATGACAGGCATTTTCCAGTTCCAAAAGCCATTGTTCACTCTGCATAAGAGAGGAATGAGAAAGATTTAACCGTATGCCGCTCATCCCGTTTTCCAGCATAGCAGCTAATATACTTTCTTTAGCACAGGCAGGGCCTAATGTCCCGAAGATTTCAACCATATCAGAATCTCACATATTCAGAAGATGGTTTGAATAAGCAGTCCTTATTAATTTCAGATAGTTTAGTCACGCCACACATCTTCATCGTATCCGCAAGTTCACTGCCTAATTTATCCGCATAGAACTTTACGCCTTCTTCTTTACCGCCATAGACAGCTGTCACAAAAGGACGGGCAATCAGCACACCATCAGCGCCTAAGGCAAGTGCTTTGAAGATATCCGTACCAGAGCGGATACCGCCATCAACAAGTATTGTCATATCATCACCGACCGCATCCGCAATCTGTTCCAGCACTTCAGCCGTAGATGGTGTCTGATCCAGTACTCTGCCGCCATGATTGGATACCACAATACCTGCGGCACCTGCATCTCTAGCCGCAAGTGCACCCTGTACCGTCATGATGCCTTTTACTATAAAAGGCTTTTCTGCCATCTGAATAATCTCTTTTAAATCTTCTGTTGTCTTGTTTCCGGCAGGAGGCGTCAGATTCTGTAAGAACGGAAGTCCGGCCGCATCCACATCCATGGCAGCCGCAAAACTTCCTGATTTTCTGACTAATGCAAACTTTTCCTGCAAGGTATTTTTATCCCATGGTTTGACAACCGGAATGCCGGTCCCATGATTTTCCGAGATGGCATGTACGGCTGCCTTCATGACTTCCGGATTCGTCCCATCACCGGTAAATGCCGCAATGCCTGCCTCTGCACATCCTTTTACCAGGATGTCGTTATACTGCATATCATTGAGAGAATCTCCATAATGCAGATTCACTGCTCCTACCGGTCCGGCAAAGAAAGGATATTTCATCTTCTTTCCAAACAGGTTTACAGATGTATCTGGTGTTTTATTCTCACTGATTGTATTGAGATTGATCCGTATCTTCTGCCATGCATCATAATTCCGTATGGCAACATCGCCAGCACCTTTGGCACCAGGTCCGGGCATCTGATTACCACAGGCACGTCCATTGCATATCCTGCATGCCTTACAATAAGGTCCTATGCATGTTCTGGCATTTGCCAGAAGCTGATCATAATTCATAAGAAAAGCCTCCTCATATTCACATATAACTATCATAACCTTTGTGAATATGAGAGAGGCATTATTTTATTGTAAATTTGTATATCCCATTAAATATTCATCTACTTCTCTGGCACACCTTCTGCCTTCATCAATTGCCCATACAACTAGTGACTGGCCACGATGCATGTCACCTGCCGTAAACACCTTATCCTGGTTTGTATGATAGGAACCGGCATTACTCTTTACGACATTTCTTTCGGTAAGATCGACATGGAACGCTTCTGCAGTATACTTCTCGCAGCCGGTAAATCCTGCCGCTATAATCAGAAGATCACACGGGATCTCTTTCTCACTGCCCGGTACTTCTTTCATCTTACGGTTTTCAAATGTTACCTTAACTGTCTTAATGGCTTTCAGTTTTCCTTTTTCAGATATTAATTCTTTAACCGTAGTTTCATAGATACGCGGATCTGAATGATATAAAGCAATCGCTTCCTGCTGACCATAGTCCGTTTTGAGAACCTTAGGCCACTCTGGCCATGGATTATCTGCGGTTCTTTCTTTTGGCGGACATGGCATCATTTCAAGCTGAATCACACTCTTACAGCCATGACGGATACATGTTGCAACGCAATCATTGCCTGTATCACCACCACCGACAATAACTACATTCTTGTTTTCTGCAGAGATATAGGTTCCCTTTTTCAGGTTCGTATCCAGTAAAGACTTCGTCGTGCTCTTTAAGAAATCTACCGCATGATAAATACCTTCTGTTTCATTCACACCCGGTACATTCAGATCTCTTGCCTGTTTGGCACCACAGGCAAGAATCACGGCATCATAGTCATCACATATCTTTTCGGCAGAGATATCTTTACCAACATTGACACCTGTATGGAAGACAACACCTTCATCCTCCATAAGCTTTCTTCTTCTGTCTACTACAGACTTATCCAGCTTCATGTTCGGTATGCCGTACATCAGCAAGCCGCCGATTCTGTCTTCTCTTTCAAACACTTCTACATTGTGTCCACGCTGGTTCAGTCTGTCCGCTGCCGCAAGGCCAGAAGGACCGCTTCCGATAACCGCTATCTTTTTGTGACTGCGGTAAGCAGGTATTCTTGGTTTCATATAGCCATGTTCAAAGGCATATTCAATGATGTAATATTCATTGTCATGTACTGTTACTGGTTCATCATGAATACCGCATAAGCATGCCTTTTCACATAAAGCAGGACACACTCTGGAAGTAAATTCAGGGAAAGAACTTGTCTTTAGTAATCTTGCCAGAGCATGCGCAGGATTGCCATGATATACTTCATCATTCCATTCCGGAATCAGATTATGAAGCGGGCATCCGGTAACCATGCCCTTCAGTTTTAAAGCAGACTGGCAATACGGAACCCCGCAGTTCATGCAGCGGGCACCCTGCTTACGTCTTTCTTCTTCCTTTAAAGGAATTCTGAATTCTTTGAAATCATGAATTCTCTCTAATGGATCCCTGCATCTTTTTTCCTGTCTGTCATACAGGAGAAAACCATCTGTTCTTCCCATGATCAGTTCTCCTTCTGCATTGACTGGAAAGCTTCCAGCAATGCCTTGTCATTAGAAACACCCTGTTCCTTCAGATGCCCGATTGCGCTCATCATATTGTGATAATCAATCGGAACAATCTTCTTGAATAATGATGCAGATTCATCAAAGTTCTTTAAGATTTCCGCAGCTTTCGGTGATCCTGTTTCTTTCTCATAATCCAGCAGAATCTCCTTTAATTCCTGCTTGTCATACTTATCTTCTACAACCTTCATATAGATCATTTCTTTATTCAGATGCTTGTATAACTGATGATCCTCATCTAATACATAAGCTATGCCGCCAGACATACCTGCCGCAAAATTCTTGCCGGTTCTGCCAAGAATGACAGCTTTTCCACCGGTCATATATTCAAGACCATGATCGCCACATCCTTCTGCGACCGCAATGGCACCAGAATTACGTACGCAGAATCTTTCACCTGCTTCACCTTCAAAATAAGCCTTGCCAGCCGTAGCACCATATAAGGCAACGTTACCGATAATAATATTGTTGTCACCCTTACAGCCGGAATCCTTTGGCGGAACAACGATAATCTTACCGCCAGATAATCCCTTGCCAACATGGTCATTTGCGTCTCCTTCCAGATACAAAGTCAATCCCTTTGGAAGGAAAGCCCCGAATGACTGACCACCGCCGCCTTTACAATGAACGACATAGGTATCATCCTTTAATGTATTTCCATACTTTCTTGTAATCAGAGAACCCAGCATGGTTCCAAGCGTACGGTTCTGGGATGAGATCATGATATCCGTGGAATAGGGCTTCTTCTTGGAAATTGCATCTTTGAAAGCAGGTATCAGCACCTTACTGTCCATTGTCTTTTCCAGATGGAAGTCATATGTCTCATCTGTAACATGATGTCTGATGGTTTTATGGGCATACGCAGGATTTAAGATTCCTGATAAATCTACCTTGGAGTCAGCCTTCTGTTTCAGACAATCGGTTCTGCCAATCATTTCATCTACCGTTCTGAAGCCAAGTGAAGCCATGATCTCTCTCATCTCCTGAGCTACGAATTTCATGAAATTCATGACATATTCCGGTTTGCCTCTGAATCTTTTTCTGAGCTTTTCATTCTGTGTCGCAATGCCGAAAGGACATGTATCTAAAGAACATACGCGCATCATCATGCATCCCATGGATACTAATGGTCCTGTCGCAAAGGCATATTCCTCTGCGCCAAGTAACGCTGCTACAGCAACATCTCTGCCTGTCATTAACTTGCCATCGGTTTCTATAATGATTCTTTCTCTTAAGCCATTATCTATGAGTGCCTGCTGGGCCTGGGCAACACCAAGTTCCCATGGCATACCGGCATGATGAATGGAAGAGATCGGTGCTGCACCAGTACCGCCATCAAAGCCCGAGATTACAACTACCTGTGCACCTGCCTTGGCAACACCACAGGCAATCGTTCCAACCCCGGCTTCAGAAACAAGCTTGACGGATATCCTGGCATCAGGATTTGCATTCTTCAGATCGAAGATCAGCTGAGCCAGATCTTCAATGGAATAAATATCATGATGAGGCGGTGGTGATATCAAAGATACCCCTGGTGTTGCATATCTTGCTTTGGCAACCCATGGATATACCTTTCTGCCTGGTAAGTATCCGCCTTCGCCAGGCTTGGCACCCTGGGCCATCTTGATCTGTATTTCTTTAGCAGAATTCAGATATGCGGAAGTAACACCAAATCTGCCGGAAGCTACCTGTTTGATAGCACTGTTCTTCTCGGTTCCAAACCTCTCCGGGTTCTCACCGCCTTCACCGGTATTTGACTTGCCGCCGAGTCTGTTCATCGCTATAGCCATGGTTTCATGTGCTTCTTCACTGATAGAGCCATAGGACATGGCACCGGTCTTGAATCTTTTTACAATACTCTCAACCGGTTCTACTTCTTCCAAAGGTATTGGCTTTGAAGCTGGCACAAACTCCATTTCATCACGCAGACGGTGTGGTGTCTTTTCCTGCAGAAGCCTGGAATATGCTTTCCATTCTTCATAATTGCCATCTCTCACAGCTCTCTGCAATGCCGTAATCACATCCGGACTGTAGAGATGATCATAAGCCTGATCCCCGGACCGTAATCTGTGAAACCCGATGGAATCCAAAGCAGTGTCGACTCCTAATCCCAATGGATCAAAGGCATGATCGTGCTGGAACAATGTATCTTTTTCTAATTTATCTAGATCTGTACTTCCGGCCTGACAAGAAATCCCGGGGAAGTATTCATGTACCATATCTTCATCCAGACCTACTGCTTCAAAAATACGGGATGACTGATAGGACTGAATAGAAGAAATACCCATCTTGGCTGCTGTTTTAACAATGCCATTTAACAAGGCATCATTATAGTCACTGATAGCCGTATGATAATCCTTATCCAGAATGCCCTTGTCAATTAATTCCACGACACATTCCTGGGCAAGGTAAGGATAGATAGCTCTTGCGCCAAAGCCTAATAAAGCAGCACACTGGTGTACATCTCTTGGTTCACCAGATTCCAGTATCAGAGATACTTTCGTTCTCTTCTTGGTCTGAACAAGATGTGTTTCTACAGCAGATACTGCCAGAAGAGATGGAATCGGAACATGGTTTTCATCCACACCTCTGTCGGTAAGAATCAGAATATTGGCACCTTTGTTATAAGCACGATCACAGGCAATACATAAGGCATCCAGTGCTTTCTTTAGAGAAGTATGCTTGTAGTACAGAAGGGAAATATCTTCTGTCTGGAAACCTTTCTGATGCAGGGTACGGATCTTCATGATATCTACACCTGTCAATATCGGATTCTTCACTTCCAATACCTTGCAGTTATCCGGTTTCTCTGATAAAAGATTACCATCAGAACCGATATACACGGTTGTATCAATGACAACTTTCTCACGGATGGAATCTATAGGCGGGTTGGTTACCTGGGCAAACTGCTGGTGAATATAGTCAAATAAAGAAGACGGCTTGTCATTCAATACAGCTAAAGGAATGTCATGTCCCATGGAAGCTGTAGGTTCACTGCCGCCTGAAGCCATCGGCAGTATCTCTTCCTTGACATCTTCATAGGTATAGCCGAATACCTTATAGAGACGGTCTCTTGTCTTCTGGTCATAAGAAGGTATTTTTTCATTAGGAATCTTCAGATCCTTTAAAAACAGAAGATTCATGTTTAGCCATTCTCCATATGGAGAACGCTTTGCATAATGTTCCTTTAATTCTTCATCAGAGATGATTCTTTTCTGCTTTGTGTCTACCAAAAGCATCCTGCCGGGCATCAGACGGGATTTACGGATAATGTGCTTTTCATCAAGATCCAGTACACCTACTTCTGAAGCCAGAATCAGTCTGCCGTCATCTGTTACATAGTAACGGGCAGGACGCAACCCGTTGCGGTCTAAAGTAGCTCCGACAATGTCACCATCACTGAACAATACCGCTGCCGGTCCATCCCATGGTTCCATCATTGTTGCATAGTAATGATAGAAATCCTGTTTTTCCTGTGACATGGCTTTTTCATAGCGCCATGGTTCCGGAATCATTAACATCATTGCCAAAGGTAAATCCATGCCGCTGAAGTATAAGAATTCAAGAGTGTTGTCTACCATGGCAGAATCAGAACCTGATGCATTGATGACCGGATAGATCTTATCCAGATCATCTTTTAAAGAATCTGAAAGCATGGTTTCTTCTCTGGCAAGCATTCTGTCCGCATTGCCACGGATGGTATTGATTTCTCCATTATGAGCTATAAATCTGTATGGATGTGCCCTTTCCCAGCTTGGCGTTGTATTGGTAGAGAAACGGGAATGTACAATTGCAATAGCAGTCTTGTAGTCTTCTGACTGCAGGTCATCATAAAACTGACGTAACTGATTAACCAGAAACATTCCTTTATACACAATTGTTCTGGAAGAAAGTGAACATACATATGTATCCTCTGAACCCTGTTCAAATTCACGTCTTACAATATAAAGCTTCCTGTCAAAGTCCATGCCGGGTCTGCATTCCTCTGGTCTTTCCAGGAATACCTGCATGATATCCGGCATCGCATCTAATGCTCTCTTGCCAAGGATTTCAGGATGTACAGGTACCTTGCGCCATCCTAAGACATGAAGACCGTTCTTTTCTGCAATCACTTCAAAAGTACGTCGGGCAAACGTACTCTTTAAAGAATCTGAAGGAAGGAACATCATGCCGATGCCATAGTCACCGGCATTCTTTAAGGAAATGTCAGATGACTGAGCAGCCTTTTTAAAGAAATCATGAGAGATCTGCATTAAGATACCGACACCATCTCCTACTTTTCCTGAGGCATCCCTGCCTGCCCTGTGATCCAGACGTTCTACAATCTTTAAAGCATCATCCAGTACCTGATGATCCTGGTGTCCGTCAATATTGACAATGGTTCCAATACCACAGGCATCATGTTCCATCAGACCTTCATTTAAACCATGCATACCGGTATCCTCCTGATTTTATAGAGAAAAATTTATACCTGTATATAAATGGATTCAATAACTTTTCATTCAATTTTCTGAAAACTGAATATTTATTTTACATTTATATGTAATTTCTTTCATATACAAATACTTAAAAAGAGCTGTGGATCGTCACAGCTCCTTCTGTTCAATACAACCTATGCTCTTGTTCTTTTGAGATATACAGCACCACCTGCTGTAATCAATGACACTGTAGCGAGGAAGACCCATGTTACGGAATTCATTGGATCACCAGTGTTTGGCGTAGCAGCAACATAAGCCTGTGCTGGCTGTGGGACTGCAGCGGTAGTATTATTGCCGGCAGTATTGCCATTCACAATCGCAGCCTTATTACCATTGAGAGTAAACTTTGCAGTTGCTGATCCATCTTCAGAAACAATGGTAATGGAATGCTCCCCTTTACTGAGAGTATCAACGAATGACTTATGCAGATTAATAACCGTACTTCCTTCTGTAACAGTGTAATCAGAAGGATTTACTGTCTTTCCATCTACCTGAACATCCTTAAACTTCCTGAAGTCTGCATTAGATCTGAAGGTGAGGCTGCCATCTTCATTCGCACTGATTTCTGCGGCTGTGTAGGTGACAACAGTATCAGTCTTTTGACCAGCAAGCAGCTTATCATAGGTTTCCCTGGCAGATTGATACACATTCTGTGCGGTTGTAAGCATTCCTTTTGCATTTGTCAGCTGGATACCCAGATCATCAGAAGCATACTGTGCTTCTTCTGCTTCTCTTTCCAGTCCAGGAAGCTGATTTTCAAGTTCTACTGCTCTGTCTTGGGCAGTTATCAGATCATTGTAATTTTTCTGAGCATCATCACGTACTGTTTCAGCCTGTTTTAATGCGCTAACTGCTTCATCATATGCTGTCTGAGCATCAGAGGCAGCCTTTTCAGCCTTTGTGGCATCAGCCCTGGCAGTTTCTAATGACCCGGACTTTGCATCTGCATCAGACTTTGCATCATTGAATGCTTTAGTCTTTTCTTCCACTGTCTTATTAGCAGCTTCTACAGCCTTGGCTGCGTTTTCTGCATTTTCCTTAGCATCTGTAAAGTTCTTATCTGCGGCATCTTTGGCTGCTTTAGCATCTGCAATTGCCCTGGCATTAGCCTGAACTTCCTTTAATCTTGCGGCAGCTTGATCCGCCTGTTTTGCTTTTGCGTCAGCATTTGCTTTTGCAGTTTCAAGATTTTGCTGGGCAGCTGTAAGAGCTGCAGCCTTTTGACTATATTCTGCATTCAGTTTATTTACTGCATCTTGTTTTGTGGAAAGATCAGAGTTTGCAGTATTTAATACTTTCTCAGCATCAGATGCAGAATTCTGTGCCGCTTCATAATTAGCCTTGGCAGCATCCGCAGCATTTTTCGCATCAAGATAAGCCTGGTATTCCTTACTGCTTGATGCTTCAGGAATCTTCTTCAACTCTTCTTCTGCCTGCTGTTCTGCAGTTACAGCATTGTTATATGCATCCTGAGCAGTTTTAGTTTCACTTATTGCCTTGTTATATGCTGTTTCTGCACTGGTCTTCTGAGTTACAGCTTCATCATAATCAGTCTGTGCCTTGCTTAATGCATTGTTTGCTTCTGTACTTGCATTAACTGCATCATCATAGTTCTTCTTCGCCACCGCTGCTGCACTCTGAGCATTCTTTAATGCAGCTTCAGCATTTGCAAGAGTTTCTTCTGCTTCCTTTATTGCGCTGTTTTCTGTCTTTCCGGCTTTTGCATTATCCAATGCCTGCTTTGCTTTATCTACAGCATCCTGTGCATTTACATATTTATTGTAATATGCCATGAAGTTATTGTAGTAAGTATCAAAGTCTACTGCATCCGGATCACTCCAGCCAAAATCCTGTGTCGCTGTTGTGCCATATTTATTACCACGCCCATCACTATTACGTGTATTACATCCAAGTCCTGTTACTGTGAATTCACCATCTGTCAGATTGATATAATGGCCTACATGATTGTAATCATGATCACCGCCATCATATTCTTCTTTTTCAGAAGTATACCATCCAGCATAATGATCAAAAGTTCCTGGCTCATTATCATAACCCCATGATGCATTTTCACCAGCATAACCTGCTCTGTTGAATGGTGTTTCATTTTTAGGAATCCAGTGAGCAACGAACTGTGATTCCATATTTGAAGATGCCTGTGCAAATGCCATTAATCTGTCTGAGATCTTCAATGGAGATAACCCTGTAAAGTTATTATCAGTTGTTCTTAACTCATTACCATGCTTGATAAGGTCAAGAGCCTTTTTCATATTCTCCAATGATGTGGCATCATCTTCTTCACCAATGTGAGTTAATCCACTCTGCACACCCGCATGATTTGATCCATTATGCACAGTGGTGCTTGCTTCATTCAGAATATCTACTGCTGTCTTTGCACTATTGGTATTCTTTGATTCAAAGTATCCAAGAGAGCCTTTTGCAATGACTGCATCAGCTTCCTGCTGTACCTTTATCGCTTCATCATAAGCTTTCTGTGCTGCTTCAACTTCCGGACTTGTTGTTCCTGTACTCTGACTCGCCTTTGCTTCATCTAATGCATCCTGTGCGACTTTTTTTGCATTTTCTGCATCAGTGACTGCTGTATTTGCTTTATCTAATGCTTCCTTCTTGGCTTTTACAGAATCATCTGCTTTCTGAACAGCTTCTTTTGCTTCATCAAGAGAAGTCTTTGCCTTTGCTAATGCATTGTCAGCGTTAGTTTTAGCAACGCCAGCTTCTGTTTCTGCACTTGATTTCTGATTTAAAGTGGATTGTGCACTATCAACATTCTTCTTTGCATCGTTTACTTTTGCAGTTGCTTCTGCAATAGCCTGTTTGTTCTGATCAGAAACTGTTTTTGCATTGTCATAAGCTGTCTTTGCATCATTTGCATTAGCTTCTGCCTTCTCATATTCCTGTTTTGCTTCAGCTGCCTTTTTATCAGCATCTGTTTTAGCCGTTTCAGCAGCCTGTTGTGCTGTCTTAGCCTGATTTGTTTCCTGTCGAGCCTGATCAGCCTTTGTCTTTGCGGAATCTGCTTCACTCTTTGCTGCATCTGCTGCCTGCTGGGCTTCCTTCTGACTTGCTTCAGCCTCTGCCTTTTCCTTATCTGCATTTGAAGAAGCCTGCTCAGCTTCATTCAGAGTTTTTTCTGCATCCGGGTCTTTACCTGCTGCATCATTATAATTTTTATCTGCTGTTTCCTTAGCTTGTTCAGCAGTCTGCTTTTCTTCATCTGCCTTTTTCTGGTCAGCTTCAGCCTGTTCCTGGTCTTTCTTTGCTGCATCGAGGGCAGTCTGTGCGGCATTCTGAGCTGTTACTGCCGCATCATATTTCTGCTGTGCTTCCCTCAAAGTGGAATTTGCAGAATTCAACTGTACATTTGCACTGTCGAGATCTGTTTTAGCACTGTCTGCTTCTGTCTGTGCTGAAGTTACAGCACCTTCTGCATTTGTGACAGCTTCATTTGCAGCAGCCAGACTTTCTTCTGTAACGGTATCAGCCTTTGCTTTCAATGCATCGTATTGTGCCTGGGCTGCAGCCAGCTGGCTTTTTGCATTAGCAAGGTTCTGATCCGCAAGAGTTTTCTCAGCCTGAAGCTTGTCTACAGCCGTCTGAGCATTTGTAACATCCTCAGAAGCGCTGTCTACGTTACGTCTGGCTTCTTCTACGGTGAGATTGGCTTTGGCTAATTGTGCCTCAGCACCATCAATACCTGGACCGGCATCTGCCGCAAATATATGAATCGCATTTACACGTGTTCCGACCGCAACAGCCGTCGTTACTGTTGCAGCCGCAATTGCTGTTTTTACTGAGTTTTTCATATGGTAAACCTTCCTTCCTGCTTTTTGATACTTACAGGTTAGTCTTGAAATTTCTGAATTCTTAGAAATGGGACAAACTGCACATTTGGCAGGATGAATGACCTGGTTTTCAGTTAAAAGGAAACATTGAAGACAGAGATGAAACGAATGTAAAAACCGGGCAAAGTACGTATCCGTGCCTTGTCCGGTATCATTGAAAGATTGCTGTTATCTTTAAAGATGCAGTTATAAAGAATCATGCATTGGCATATGCCTGTTTTTCTTTCAGAATTTCTGTATCTTCATCCTGAAGACTCGTCATAGAATGCATGCTTATTAACAATGTACTGATATTATGCGCATAAGCAGTAACAGTCGGCTGTAATACACCCATTGCGCCAAGGATAATCAGGGCAGAGTTAAATGTCATGATAAAGCGGTAATTGCCATGAATTCTCTTCATAAGCTGATTGCTTAAATCTTTTAGCACAACTAATGTATGCAGATCTTCATCGGCTATTGTGACGTCCGCAATTTCTCTTGCGATGGCTGCACCATCAGATACGGCAATACCGCAATCCGCTTCCGAAAGCGCTGGCGAATCGTTAATGCCATCACCAATCATGACAACGCCATGACCTGCCTCATGTTCTTTTCTGACAAAGGCAGCCTTATCTTCCGGCAATACCTCAGCATGATATTCATCAACACCTACTTTGGCAGCTACTGCCTTAGCAGTACGTTCAGAGTCCCCTGTCATCATGACAATCTTTTCAAAGCCAAGTTCATGAAGTTCTTTAATAACTTCCGGTGCTTCTTTACGGATCGGATCTTCGATCAGAATAACCGCAGCTAATTCTCCTCCTACCGCAAGATATAAATGAGAATATTCATCCGGCAGGGAGTCAAACAATTCCTGCTTTCCTTCCGGAATTGTGCAGTGCTCATCTTCAAATACAAAGTGATAGGAACCAATAATTGCACGAACTCCATCCACTTCCGAGGCAATGCCGTGAGCCACAATATACTCCACCCTGGCATGCATTTCCTTGACATGGGCCAGATGTTCTTTCTTAGCTGCCGCAACAACTGCATTGGCAATAGAATGCGGGAAGTGTTCTTCCATGCATGCCGCAAGTTTCAGATAGTAATCTTCATCCTGATCTCCAAACGGAACTACCCTGGCAACAGTCGGCTTTGAATATGTTAATGTTCCAGTTTTATCAAAGACAATTGTCTTCGCATCTGCCATTGCTTCAAGGAACTTGCCTCCCTTGACAGAGATATGATAACGGGATGCTTCACGCATTGCGGACAATACAGATATCGGCATGCTTAAGCGCAAAGCGCAGGAATAGTCAACCATCAGTACTGCTAATGCTCTGTTAACATTTCTGGTTAAAAGATATACCGCCCCTGTTGCCAGGAAACTATAAGGTACCAGTGAATCCGACAAGTGCATTGCCTTAGCCTCTGTATCTGACTTCATCTTTTCTGATTCTTCAATCATCTTAACAATACGGTCATAACGGGAAGAACCATTTGTTTTCTTAACTACGACAACACATTCTCCTTCTTCTACAACCGTACCGGCAAATACAGTAGAACCTTTACTCTTAGGCACAGGTAATGACTCACCCGTCATGCTTGCCTGGTTGGCTGACATCTCACCTTCTGCGACAGTTCCATCTAATGGAATGGTATTGGACGTTCTGACAACGATATGGTCGCCTTCTTCAACATCATTAATCGGCACCAGTACTTCTTCACCATCCGCTGTTTTCAACCATACCTTGCCTACATTCAAAGACATGGATCTTGCCAGGTCATCCACGGATTTACGATGAGTCCACTCTTCCAGAATATCCGAGAATCCTAACAAGAAGATAACCGATCCGGCTGTATTAAAGTCTCTTCTTAAAATAGATACCGTAATAGTTGTCGCATCAAGTACGGATACTTCCAATTTACCCTTCAGAAGAGAACGAATCCCTTTAACAACAAATGGAATTGCATGGAATAAGGTTAATACTGCTCTTACAGCAGAAGGCAGGAATAACAGGGATACGGTTCTGCGGCATATATGCCAGTATACCTTGTCTTCATACTCTCTCTGTAATGCTCTGCCATTATGATCACTGACCGTTAAACCACAGTCATCATAATGGAATACTGATAAAGCATGAATAATGTCTTCTCTCTTACCTGTAAAATGAATCACTGCATTTGCAGTACGATCATAGACTTCTGCCCGATAGACTCCCGGAATACGGTTCAGATACTGTTCCAGAATATCAGCCTGGTCGAAAGTCATGCGGTACTGCTGCATATGCACACGAAGACGTCCTGTTCCTTCATGCAGAATTGTACATTTCATATGAATATGACCTTTCTAATATTAAAAAGCAGGAGTTTATCCTGCTTCCAGGTAAATATTACTTGTTCTTCGCTTCAGCTGCCGCAAGTACTGCTTTGGCATCTGCGATCTGACGTGCTTCTTCTTCCTCAGCTCTCTTTTCATTGATAGCCTTGGCATCAGCACCAATATCATCACAATTTTCCTTCAATGTCTCGAAATCCTTCATAACTGTATCAGCACCTCTCATAACAGCTGCTGTTACATGTGTATAAGCCTTCTTGGCATCTTTACTGGAAAGAATCTTTACACCTGCTGTACCAAGCAGGAATCCATAAGCTAAAAATCTCGTTTTTACCCAACCCATGATAATGCCCCCTTACTTTTACTGTAATTTTAGCATTATTTGTCTCGGATAGATGGCTAACATTGTTAACTACTTTATAGAGGCAGACTTCCTTAATAACAGGAATCCTATGACAAACAATATAGCTAATGTTGCAACAGAGATATTGACACTGCCGGTAATACTGACAGTGATTCCTATCAGCATGGTTCCCATAAAGGAAGCACCTTTACCACAGATATCATAGAGTCCGAAGTATTCACCAGAACTGTCTGCCGGAATAATTGACGCAAAATAGGAACGGGATAAAGCCTGAATAGCACCCTGGAACATACCGACCATAAATGCCATGATGCCAAACTGCCATAACTGATGCAGGAATAAGGCAAATACCGCTACTGCAAAGTATCCGCAGATACATACAGATATCAGAGTGATACTGCTGTATTTCTTTGAAAGTCTGCCAAATAATGATGCAAAGGCAAAGGCCACAACCTGCGTCAGTAATAACACTACTAATAAGCCCATCTGATTAATGCCTAATGATGTACCAAAGGCTACTGCTTCATCAATAATTGTATAAACACCATCAATATAGAAGAAGAATGCCAGCAGGAAGTAGAATACTTTCTTTTCCTGTTTGTACATATGGGTCAATGTATAACCGATTCTTTTTAAGCTTTCATGGAAGGCTCTGCCGGCATGGTCAATATAATGTTCCTGTTTATAAGACTTGATTAAAGGAATACTGACACATACCCACCATACAGCCACAATGATAAATGCAAGTGCGATACCAAGCTTAAGAGGAATCTTATCTATCGTACCAAGATAATACAGAATCAATGCCGCAAGAAACGGAATACAGGAACCAATATATCCCCATGCATATCCCTTTGAAGATACCAGGTCCATTCTTTCATCTGTTGTGACATCCGTTAACATGGAATCATATAAAACCAGAGAACACTGATAGCATATCTTGGCGATCACATATGTGACCAGATATACCATCATATTCTGTACGCATCCAAGTAATGCACAGCCAATAGCTCCAATTAATAACACACCTAAAAACAACGGTTTGCGTCTGCCTTTATTATCAGAAAGTGCACCTAATATCGGTCCTGCAACAGCAACAACTATTGTCGCAATGGATGTAGCATAGCTCCAATAGGCAAGATACTGTGATTTGCTGAGACCTCCTTCAGTTGCCAGCGTGTTAAACCAAACCGGAATCAATGTGGATACCATCATGGTAAATGCAGAGTTACCAATGTCATATAAGACCCATGATTTCTCCAATTTGTTCAAATCTTTGAACATAAAACTGCCTCCCCTTTATATTGTCAAACTGAACAGAAAATACTTCTATCATAATTAAAGACTATTTCTGTTAATTTGTCGTTAACTTTTTCAAAGGAAAGACAGTTTTTATCAAAGAATATTAATAAATGTTGTAATAACCAGACTGTTTATGAAATCCGCAAACAAAGATCCTACAATTGGAATCAATATAAATGCTTTTAAGGATGGACCATACTTTTCTGTCAAAGCCTGCATGTTAGCCATGGCATTAGGAGTAGCTCCCATACCAAAGCCGCATGTTCCCGCTGCTATTACCGCTGCATCATAATCCTTTCCCATCACATTAAAGATAACAAAACGGGCATAGAGATACATTAATACAAGCTGTGCTAATAACAGTACAATCAAAGGCAATGCAAGATCTGCTAACTGCCATATCTTTAATGTAATCATGGCAATACCTAAGAATAAAGAAAGACAGATATCTCCGATACTGTTGATTTCATCTATATGTACAGGCAGCTTACCTGTGTATTCTGAAATGTTTCTCCATACAGCTGCAGTTATCATTGCCCCGATATAAATCGGAAATGTCATACCGGTCTTAGAGAGAATGGATGAGACAACCGTACCGATTCCGGCTGTTAAAGCAAGTTCCATAGCCGCAGAAGGGTATTCCTTTAATGGTTTATCATCATCTGCAGAGCCTTCATTCTCATCTTTATGAACTGTTTTTAAAAGATCATATTTCTTAATCAGACCATTACCGATCGGGCCGCCGATTAATGATCCGGCAATTAATCCGAATGTTGCGGCAGCTGTACAGATTGTAGTGGCACCAGTAACTCCGAAATCCTCCAGAATCGGTCCAAAGGCGCCGGCTGTACCATGTCCTCCTACCATTGGAATAGAACCGGTACATAAGCCTAATAAAGGATCTTCATGGAGAAGATCAGCAGTTCCTACTGCCACCAGATTCTGGGCAATGATTAAGATAATTACCAGAACCAGAAAGATAACGAGACTCTTTCCACCGCTCTTCAATACCTTGAGATTTGCCTGAAAACCAACAGATGTAAAAAACAGAACCATGCATACTTCTCTTAAAACATCATCAAACTCAAGTTCTGCTATATGCAGTTCATACAGGACACATGTAAATACAGCAAACACCAGGCCGCCGGCAACCGGAGAAGGAATACAGAACTTCTCTAAGAATGTGAATTTCTTTTTCAGAAAGTCTCCTAACAGAAGTACTGCGGCAGCAACAGCTAATGTCTGATACTTATCTAATTCAATGCTCAGCATTACTGCTATCCTCCACGTCTATACCTGCCCGCTTATAGTATTCAACCGCACCAGGATGTATCGGAATGCTGAGAGAAGCAGAAGCATCTCCTGCATCCAGCAGCTTTACACCTGTCTTTTCAGACAGTTCTTTCTGATGTTCGAAAAGTTTCTCTGTCACAATACGGGCCGTATTCTTTGGTACTTCATTACTTGCCAGTAATACCGCTCTGACTGCAATCGTACGTATATCTTCATCCTGACCTTCATAAGTACCTTTGTTAACAGTTGCACTGACATATCCGTCAAACATGGAAAGGATTCTCTCTATCTTGCTTTCTTCAATAGAAAGAAAACGAATCTTATCGGCATTTTTGGTAAAGATATCAGCTGGTGTTCCTGCCGTTACAAACATGACATCCACATCACCATCCAATAGATGTTCCATCGCATCCTCATAGTCATAATTAACCATATGCACATTCTCATCACTCAGACCATACGCAGATAATATCTGGGCAGCATTTCTTTCTGTACCAGACTCTTCCTGACCAACAGAAACTGTTTTACCATCCAGATCATCCAGAGATTCAATATCAGAATCTTTTCTTACCGCGATCTGTACATCTTCCTCATATAATGCCGCAATGGCACTGTAACCCTGATAGCTCTTTGTATCTCCTAATGTTTCTCCATAATACATTTCATTAATCACATCAGACTGAGCTATACCCATGCGTATATACCCTTGTGATAACAGACGGATATTTGCGGCTGAACCAGCCGTATTCTTTACATTCAACTGATATTTGGAATGATATTCATCATTCAGAATATCAGCGAATTCTTTACCAAATGTATTGTAAATGCCTCCTTCTGCCGCAGTTCCAAAACGGATTTCCTGTCTGGAACAGCCGGTTAAAACAAACAGACATAATGCAACAATAACCACAAGCTGCTTTTTCATTAAACTTACCCCTTTAAAACGGCTTTATTATACTGAAAAACATAATTAAATAACATAGAAACATTGATGATATCAGATTCCATGAACCTTGACACAATAAGGCATAACGTTGTATATTTAGCAGAACAAGAGGCATTTCTGCCTGAAAAGAGAGGGATTAATTATGAAGCATATCATGACACTGGATACACGCGATATGAAGGAAAGCGCTGTTAACGGAGGCTGTGGAGAGTGCCAGACATCCTGCCAGAGTGCCTGCAAGACAAGCTGCGGCATTGCCAATCAGGCCTGCGAGAACAAGGATAACAAGTAATTCATACAGCAGAAATGATGCAGGTGCCGGAACGGTTTACGTCCCGGCACCTTTCTAATGTTTCTTAAGGAGGACACATATGATTCATCAATATAAAATGAACGGATATAACATCGTTATCGATGTATTCAGCGCAAGTGTACATGTTACAGATGATCTGGCTTATGATGCCATTCATCTTCTCGATACAGGTTTAGATCAGGATAAAGCCGCCTATGAATTAAGAAAGATGCATCCGGAAGCTTCCAATGAAGATATAGCGGATACATTTGAAGATATTCAGGAATTAATCAAAGCCGGCAAACTGTTTGCGGAAGATATCTATGAACCTGCTTCAGGATACTTTAAGAACCATTCCAAGGTTATCAAGGCTTTATGTCTGCTGGTTGCCCATACATGTAATCTGAACTGTTCCTATTGCTTTGCTTCACAAGGTAACTTCCATGGCAAGTCCGGATTAATGAGCTTTGAAACCGGTAAGAGAGCACTGGATTTTCTGATTGAGAACTCCGGCACAAGAAGAAATCTGGAAGTAGATTTCTTTGGCGGGGAGCCTTTGGTTAACTTTGATGTGTGCAAACAATTAGTAGCTTATGCAAGAAGTATTGAAAAAGAACATAATAAAAACTTCCGTTTTACATTAACTACTAACGGCATCAATTTAACAGATGAAGTCATCGAATGGGCTAATAAGGAATGCTACAACGTCGTATTGAGTCTGGATGGAAGAAAGGAAGTCAACGACCGCTTCCGTGTAGATCATAATGGCAATGGCAGCTATGACCGCATCGTTCCTAACTTCCAGAAGCTTGTTAAGGCACGTGGTGGTAAAGGCTATTACATGCGTGGAACATACTCCCATTACAATACGGATTTTACCAATGATATTTTCCATATGGCTGATGATCTTGGCTTTACGCAATTATCTATGGAACCGGTTGTGACAGATCCATCCAATCCTTCTGCTTTAACAGAAGAAGATCTTCCAACTCTGTATGAACAGTATGAAATCCTTGCCAAAGATATGTTAAGAAGAGAAAAAGATGGAAAACCAATTGTTTTCTATCATTACATGCTGGATTTAGCGCATGGTCCATGTATCTTCAAGAGAATCTCCGGATGTGGTTCCGGTACGGAATATATGGCTGTAACTGCATGGGGTGATCTGTATCCATGCCATCAGTTCGTCGGTGATAAGGATTACAAGCTGGGAGATATCTGGCATGGCATTGATAATACAAAGCTCCAGGATGAATTCAGACAATGCAACGTTTATTCAAGACCAGATTGTAAAAACTGCTGGGCAAGACTGTATTGTGCAGGCGGATGTGCCGCCAATGCCCTGCATGCGACTGGTGATATCCATGGTACCTATGAATATGGCTGCAAGCTTTTCCGCAAGCGTATGGAATGTGCATTAATGATGAAAGTTGCGGAAGCTGAAATGAGACAAAACGATCATGAAGACGAAGCTGCGTAAGCAGATACAGGCATACCTTGATGAAGATATCTACCCTCTGCATATGCCTGGTCATAAGCGCAGACTCTTTCCGGAAGAGGATCTGCCTTATGCATGGGATATGACGGAAATAGAAGGAATGGATAATCTTCATCATGCGGAAGGCATATTAAAAGAAGCTATGGACCGTACTGCTTCTTTATGCGGCAGTGATCAGACCTGGTATCTTGTTAATGGCAGTACAGCTGGTAATCTTGCCGGCATCTTTGCCTTAACCCATCAGAATGATGAAGTCATCATGGCAAGAAACTGTCATAAATCTTTATATCATGCCGTGCAATTGCGTAATCTGAAAGTACACTGGATCATGCCTGATACAGAAGACGCATTTGAAATATCAGGCAGTGTTGACCCGGATACCGTAAAACATGCTTTAGAGCAGTATCCTTGTTCCAAAGCTGTTGTCTTAACCAGTCCTACCTATGAAGGTGTTGTATCCGATATCCACTCTATTTCAGAAATCTGTCATCAGAAGAATATACCTCTGTTTGTGGATGAAGCACATGGTGCTCATTTCGGTTTATTCCCAGGTTTTCCTGACAGTGCCATCCATTGTGGGGCAGATCTTGTTGTTCAAAGTTTTCATAAAACATTACCAAGTCTTACCGGAACAGCTGTATTACATAAAAAGGGAAACCTTGTCTCTTCAAAAAAGGTAGAACAAGCTTTAGACATATTTGAAACTTCCTCTCCTTCTTATCCTATGATGGTATCTTTAGATGCCTGTACCGAGTATCTTATGAAAGATGGCAAAGAAGATTTCAGGAAATGGCAGAACATGCTTATGAAGTTTGATGATACTTTATCCTTAAAGCATATGCATGTTTTATGTCATGAAAAAGATAAACCTGAGACACATCATTTCTTTGACTATGATCCCGGTAAGATTCTCATTCATACAGATACTATGAATGGTTCACAACTGCAGAACATTCTTCGAAAAGACTACCGTTTTGAATTGGAAATGAGTATGGGAAGAAACGTGCTTGCAATGACCAGTGTGGCAGATGAAGAAGATAAGCTTATCGAATTTGCCAATGCATTAAATGAAATAGATCAGTCAATAACGAGTTCTGATCATAAAAAACATCATTTTACCTATGCTCTGCCAGAACAGAAAAAAACAATCGCAGATGCGATTGATGAATCTTACAGTATCATTCCATTAGATAGAAGCATGAATCATATATCTCATGAATATATATACTGTTATCCACCCGGTATTCCATTAATAACACCGGGAGAAGTGATTTCAGAAGATATACTGAATGAATTAAAGATATTAAAAGAAACAGATACAAAACTGTATTTCAGTGAATCCACTGATGATGCAGAATCTGTATCTGTCTGCAGTTAAGACTCTGTCTGATCAGAGTCTTTTTCATTTCTCGTAAGATTATTCAGCCATTTGCGTTTTGTAAAGTGATACATCGTCCATGGTATCTTTCCTACTTCATCAAGACATGTACAGGAATACACTAACAATACCGGCCAATGGAAGATAAAGGCACCTGACAATGCTGTAGGAATAGCAATGCACCACATTGCGACAATCAAAGAATAAATATCAAACTTTGTATCACCACCGCCATCAAAGATGCCATTGATTACGATGGTATTCACACATCTGCCTATCATATAAACAGATGTGATAACAAGCATCCCTGTCAAAAGTCTTCCTGCCTCTGGTGTCAGCTTATAGAACTTTAATACAGCCGGAATCAGTACCAGGACTAGTCCCATGGTCATAAAACCTATCAGGAAAGATATCTTCATAAGTCTTATACCATACTCTTCCGCTGTATCCAGCCTTCCTTTACCAAGTTCATTGCCAAGCATGACAGCTCCTGCCCCGGCAATACCATTGCACATGCAGCAAAGCAGATCTCTTACAACCGAGGCAACGGAATTCGCCGCTGCCGCATCCTGGCCAAGATGACCCATGATGGCACTATAGGCGGTAAAGCCTATTCCCCATAGAAGAGATGCGCCAAGTATCGGTGAAGCGATTTTTATGAAATCTTTATCCAGTAAAACATTTCTTTTGAAAATATGCTTCAGATCCACCTGCATATAATCCTTTTTAAAAGAAATACCAACTGACCATATCAGTTCGATAATACGTGACAATAATGTCGCAATGGCAGCTCCATTGGCACCTAAAGAAGGAAAACCAGGTAACCCAAATATCAGTACTGCATTCAATATGATATTTATGATCACTGCAGAAGATGATATCAATGCACTGGTATTTGCGTGCTCTGTTACTTTCATCATTGTCTGATAACATTGCGATATACCAACCAGAAGATAGGACCAGCCTGCTATATTGAGATAGCCCCTTCCAATCTTTATCAATTCAGCATCATTGGTAAATATAAGCATGATCCTTTCAGGAAAGCATATGCATAAAATACCAAATACAGCATCAATTACCACTGCCAGTCTAAACATGATATGAAATATATCCTGCATGGCTTTCATATCTCTTCTGCCCCAGTATTGTGCAGCCAGAATGGATCCACCGCTTACGGCCGCAGACAAAAACATATTCATGACAAACTGAACCTGGGAGGCAAGTGAAACAGCAGACATGGAATTCTGATTCAGTCTGCCTAACATAATCGCATCTGCGGCAGCTACGGCCGCAAGCATCAGACTCTGCAAGGCTAAAGGGAATGCCAGTCTGCGTAATTTATCATTAAAAACCTTGTTATCAAATACTTTCATACTTCAATGTCATGGAAAACAGGCACCATATGATCAAATGTACAGAACTGTTTCAAACCGATTTCATCCCTGACTATTCTCCGTGCATCCTTAAAATGATCACCAAGATATTCTGTCTTATGTGCATCTGATCCAAATGTAAAGATGGTACCGCCAAGATCCTTATATAACTTAAGAATCTTACGGGATGGCTGTGTATCCTTTAAGCCATAATGCCAGCTGGATGTATTGATCTCTATGCCTTTTCCATCTTTTATGGCAAGCTTTAAAATTTCCGCAATCTTATCTTCTTCTTTTTCAAAAGGATATGGACCAGCTGGATCATATCTTGTTAAAAGGTCCAGATGTGCTAATACAGAATAATGCTTAAATACTTTCTGTACCTTATAGATTTCTTCATAATAGGCATCATTATATTCTTTCTGACTGCGTCCTTTGAAATACTCACCATTCCAGAATTCCTGGTTATTCACCTGATGCATGGATAAAAGAACAAAGTCCAGATCTTTCTCATACCCGGAATAAAGTCGCTCATAGTCATCAATCGTAATTGTCTGAATACCAAACTCTAACCCTGCTTTAATGGTTATACGATCAGAGTAAGCTTTCTGCATCTTATGAATCTTTTCAAAATACAACAGATAATTCACATTAGCCATTGGCTCCAGGGAATCTGCTGAAGTACCTACACCATCACCATTGCGGTATACTATGCCTCTTGGATCATCCCAATCTCTTTTAATGCCATAATCTACATGATCTGTGAAACACATTTCATTCAGATGAATGGCAATGCCTCTTTCAATCTGATTTTCCATCGGTTCATGTGAATCATCACTGAATTCACTGTGTATATGATAATCTGCAATCATAAAAACTCCTTAAATAAACATTGCCATATATAAAGGCATAGTCACAATACGATCTTCTGTACTTCCTGTATTTCCATCAGTGAATTTGTAAGCTCTGGCAATATCTTTCTGCTCATTCATAAATGACTGCAGAGATACTGCCCTGCTATTATGACTTTTTACTTCAATTGGAATAATTTCCCCTTCTTTTTCTATCAGGAAATCAATCTCACGATTCTTTTTATCATTTTTGTAGAAATACAGTGAATATCCTTTTTTATACAATACATCTGCCATGGCACACTCATAGATGCCGCCTTTTGTAGTTCCTGAAAGTGTATTTTCAATAATATGCTGTTTCAGGCCAAAATCCTTCATAGCCAGTAACAATGAAAGATCTGTAGTATATGCTCTGAAGAAATCATCTCTTGCATAGTCACTCAGGTCATATTGCACGTTATTTACAAGCCGGCATAATTGTACTATGTCTGCTTTTGTCAGCCACTCGATACTTGCATAATATTTCTGTGCTCTGGCACCATGTTCAATTTCCTTATACTGGAACTTATGATTTTCTTTATCCAGAAGCTGCTTTGAAAGGGATAAATAACATTTTTCAGCTTTCATCTTTTCTTCAGGTGATGCATAATGCGCAATGTCATAAAGATACCCTTGCAATAGTGATCTCTGAACCTGGTCAACACTACGATAATCGTGCGTATTTACATAATTCTGTACTGCTTCAGGCATGCCTCCGATTCCAATATACTGACGAAACAGATTCATCATCCTTTCATTTACAGATGCAGGAATCTGTTTTCTTTCAGTAAACATTGTATGCAGAGAATCGATTAAATCCTCCTGTATACCAGATGCCCATAAAAATTCTTCAAAATCCAGACCATAAAGTTTCAGATAGTCTGTATATCCAACCGGATAAGAAGAAGGACGGTTATAATCAATACCAAGCAATGAACCAGAAGAGATAACGTGGTATCTCTTATCATCTGTCCAGAACTTTAAAGAAGTGATTGCCTCAGGACATTCCTGTATTTCATCAAGAAATATCAGTGTCTTTTCCGGAATGATTTTCTTATCAGGAAAACGGAATCGCAATGCTGTAACAAGTGTATCCGGATCCAGATCACCAGAAAATATTTCTTTGGCAGATGGAGTTTCCTTGAAATTTATTTCAATCATTTCATCGTAGTTTTCCCTGCCAAATTCACGAACGGAAAATGTTTTTCCTGTTTGTCTGGGACCTTCTACAACCAGACTTTTACGATCAGGAGATGACTTCCACTCAAGAAGTTTCTGCATCGCTTTTCTTTTCAGCATATCTCTACCTCTGTACTAATAATAATTGCAAAAAAGAAAGCAATCAACATTTTATCCACTTGAAATGTTGATATGTCAACATTTCTGATACATGAAATGTATTTTATATCAACATTTTAGACAGTTTAGATGTCAATTTGGTGTCACAATAAAAAAATCCGCTGTTTAAGCGGATTTTCTACATTCAGAGCGAGTGATGAGAATCGAACTCACGTATGCAGCTTGGAAGGCTGC
>CAZHUX010000002.1:0-70146 GCA_964535445.1 uncultured Galactobacillus sp.
ACTTATGTATATAATCCTAATTAGCACTTTGTCAATAGGAGTGCTAAATATTTTTTAAAGAATGTTAAAAAGGATTCCTGCCGTATGACAGGAATCTAAAAGAAAGGAAATAAGAACACGAAGAATCTTAATCAGATTGATCGCGGGATTGTTTCATATCATTTTGTATCAGACTTGTAATATAGGATTTAACACCTTTCTTTTGTTCAAGCCATTCAATAATATCTGCTTCACCATTTATATTAAAGCGGACAGAAAAAGAACGATAATTGTTTCTGTTGTATTCATTATTATATGCAAGTTTTCTTTTATACTGCGTCTTTCTGGACATGATAACCTCTCAAAAAGAATAATTGTTTTTAGTAGCTTTCTTCCACTATTTTATCACTGACGATCATTCTTGACAAATGAATTCATAGATGTTTAGAATTAGTTCAAATCAGTGATTAGGAATAGTATTCTGCATGTTCTGATACAGAGAACTGTTATTGGTGAGAGACAGTATAGAAGTACAGAAGAATCCGCCTATGAGAGAAACCAGTCATTTCCGGTGCGTCCGTTATACGCTAAATGAAGAGGTATAAGTGTTTCACGTGAAACATTTATACAAAAAGGGTGGCACCGCGATAACATCGTCCCTTTACTGGATGATGTTTTTTTATTTGAAAGGAGTCATTATGATTGACATTAATCTGATCCGTGAAAATCCAGAATTAGTAAAAGAGAATATCCGTAAGAAGTTCCAGGATGAAAAGCTTCCTTTAGTTGATGAAGTTGCTGCGATGGATAAAGAAATCAGAGAGGTAAAGCAGAAGGGTGATGCTTTAAGAGCTGACCGTAATAAAATGTCCAAGCAGATCGGTGGTCTGATGAGAGAAGGAAAGAAGGACGAAGCCGAACAGATCAAAGCCAAAGTCAAGTCCATGGGTTCTGAATTAGAAGAACTTGAAAAGAAAGAAGCAGAGTTAAACGAAGAGATCAAGAAGAGAATGTATGTCATTCCTCAGATTATTGATCCATCCGTTCCTATTGGCAAAGATGATTCTGAGAATGTAGAAATTGAAAGATTCGGTGAACCATATGTTCCTGATTTTGAAATTCCATATCATACAGACATTCTTGAAAAGCTGGATGGCCTGGATATTGATTCAGCCGGAAGAACATCCGGTAATGGTTTCTATTATCTGAAGGGTGATATTGCAAGACTGCATTCTTCTATTCTGTCTTATGCAAGAGACTTCATGATTAACAGAGGATTTACATACTTCATCCCGCCATTCATGATTCATGGCAATGTTGTTAATGGTGTTATGTCTTTTGAAGATATGCAGAATATGATGTACAAGATCGAAGGTGAAGATCTGTATCTGATCGGTACTTCTGAACACTCCATGGTCGGAAGATTCATCGGTGAGATTCTGAAGAAGGAAGATCTTCCATATTTATTAACTTCTTATTCTCCATGTTTCAGAAAAGAAGTAGGTGCACATGGTATTGAAGAAAGAGGTCTTTACAGAGTACATCAGTTTGAAAAGCAGGAAATGGTTGTAGTCTGTGAACCGGAAGATTCCAAGTACTGGTATGACCAGTTATGGAAGAACTCTGTTGATTTCTTCCGTTCCATGGATATCCCTGTAAGAACACTGGAGTGCTGCTCTGGTGATCTGGCAGATCTGAAGACAAAGAGCTGTGATGTTGAAGCATGGTCTCCAAGACAGAAGAAGTATTTTGAAGTAGGTTCCTGTTCTAACCTTGGCGATGCTCAGGCAAGAAGACTTGGCATCCGTATCAAGGGTGAGCATGGTAATTACTATGCACATACTCTGAATAATACAGTTGTAGCTCCACCAAGAATGTTAATCGCATTCGTAGAGAACAATCTGAATGAAGATGGATCTGTAAGAATTCCAGAACCATTACGCCCATATATGGGTGGTCAGGAAGTTATCAAGGTTCCTGAAAAGAGAAAGAGTTTCTGATTAATTGAAATGAGGATTCTGTCTGTGAGGATGGAATCCTTTTATATGATATTGTTTCACGTGAAACAATTTTGATGGTTGATACAATAATTGTATCTGCTATAATAATTCATGGCACAGCACTCATGTTTCTAACCTGGTCAGGGCCGGAAGGCAGCAGCCATACGAGCCTCTGTCTGCGTGTGCCATTTTTTTATTTATGAATGCAGAAGATTACATGAGACTTGCTTTAAAAGAAGCAGAAAAAGCCGCAAAAGAAGATGAAGTACCTGTTGGTGCAGTTATTGTTAAAGATGACATAGTTATCGCAAAGGCACATAACCGAAAGGTACATCATAATCTTGCAACAGATCATGCGGAACTGATCGCAATTCAGAAAGCAGAAAAGAAATTAAATAACTGGTGTCTGGATGACTGTGATCTGTATGTGACATTAGAACCATGCATGATGTGTACTGGTGCGATACAGCAGGCAAGAATCAGAAGACTGTATTATGGAACATCAGATCCAAAAGGAGGCTGCGTCAACTCATTAATCGATGTAAAACATATACCACGTCTGAATATCTATCCAAAAGAAATATACAGTGGTATTCTTCAGAATGAATGTTCACAGATATTAAAAGATTTCTTTTCCGGGAAAAGAAAACAGAAACAGAATAAAAGATGATAAACCTGCTGTATAGGCAGGTTTTTGTTATAATAATACGCAGGAGTCATTCATGGCAAAACTTGCTTTATATCAGAAATACCGCTCCACTACATTTGATGAAGTAGTAGGACAGGAATATGTGGTTCAATCCATAAAAAATGCAGTCCGTGAGAATAAAGTCGGACATGCATATCTTTTCTGTGGCCCAAGAGGTACAGGCAAGACAACAATGGCACGTATTCTTGCCAAAGCAGTGAATTGTGAACATCCGGAAATAGCACCATGCAATAAATGTGAGAACTGTATTGCGGCAAATAATGGTACTCATCCGGATATTATAGAAATTAACGCAGCTAATGAAACACATGTAGAAGATATCCGTGATCTGATTGACCGTTCTCAGTTAGCTCCGATGCAGGGTAAGCATAAAGTCTATATCATAGATGAGGTACATCAGTTATCTTCTGCGGCTTCTTCTGCCTTATTAAAGACATTGGAAGAGCCACCGGAGAATGTTATCTTCATCCTTGCCACAACCGATCCACAGAAACTTCTTCCTACAATCATATCCCGTTGTCAGAGATTTGACTTTACAAGTCTCAGAAAAGATCAGATTCATGATCATCTGATGGATATTGCCCGGAAGGAAAATATCCAGATGGAATCCGAAGCGGCAGATATGATTGCGGAATTATCTGATGGCGGAATGAGAGATGCATTATCCATTATGGATCAGTGTGCTTCTTATACAGATGATCATATTACTGCAGAGGCAATTGACAGAATCTACGGATTGACTTCTGCAGATGAAAAAGTAGATCTTCTGAAAGATATTGCGGATGAAAATCTCGAAAGCATTATTAACAGAATCCATTCTTACGAGAAGAAGGGTATCGATCTGCAGAGATTTACAGATGGACTGATAGATATTCTGAAAGAAACAGTCATCTATGCAAGAACTTCCAAAGAAGAATTATTAAAAACAATAACAAAAGATCAGGCATTATCTTTGTCCGCATCTATGGATGTCACAAAATGCATGCATATCTGTGAAAAGCTCATCGATGCCAAAATCAAGTTCCGTACAGCATCGAATGCTTCTATGGTATTTGAAGTAACATGCTTATCTCTTGCGGTAGAAAAAGAACAGCCGGTACAGATTGTTTCACGTGAAACAATTTCTAATGAAAATAAAACAGAACCAGTTAAAACAACAGTTCCACCTGTTAAAGAAGAAAAGAAAGAAAAACCTGTTATCCAGACAGAAGAAATACCAGTTGTCAGTCAGGATAAGATTATTTCTCTGCTTGTATCGTGTAATAAACCATCAAAAGTACATGATGAAAATACATGGGCAATGCTGGATTCTATTACAGATGTAAAGAACAGAAAATATACATCCCTGTTAAAGAGTACAAAGATAGGGGCATCTGGTGAAGACTGTATTCTTGTGATAACACAATCACAGGCTGTCGCTAATCGTATCAATGATGAAAAGATGAACCAGGAACTGTATTTCTTCTTAAAGGACAGAACAGATACAGATAAGATGCTGTATGCAATTACGGAAGATGATTTTAAAACGGCAGTACAGTCATTTGCGTCAAAAATGAAAGCAGGAACTCTTCCAGAACCATTAAAAATAGAGAAATGGAAGAAAGAAGAAAAAGAAGAAGAAAATGAATCTGAAAAGAAAGTCAAAGAACTGTTCGGTTCAGATCATGTTGAAGTGATATAGGAGGATCTTATGGATTTAAATCAGTTAATGGCCCAGGCCCAGGCAATGCAGAAGAGTCTGACCGATACTAAGGAAAAACTGGAACAGACGATTTATGAAGGTAAATCCAATGGTATTGTTGTAAAGATGAACGGGAAGTGCGAAGTACAGGAGTTATCTATTCCGGATGAATTAATGGATGACAGAGAAATGCTGCAGGATATGATCTTAGTCGCCTTCAACAATGCGGTAGAAGCAGTTGAAAAAGACAGAGATGATAAGATTGGTGCAGCAGCACAGGGATTGAATATCCCGGGGATGTAATTGATGTATCCAAAAAGCCTGCAGATGCTGATAGAGAGATTCCGGGATCTGCCGGGAGTAGGAGAAAAAACAGCAGAAAGATATGCTTTAGCTGTTACAGATATGGACAAAGAAAAAGCTGATGAATTTGCTAATGCAATTCATGATGTAAAGACAAAGCTGAAACATTGTTCTGTCTGTGGTAATCTCAGTGAAAATGATGAATGTGAGATCTGCTCGGATGAAAAGAGAGATCATTCTACAATCTTTGTTGTACGTTCTTCAAAGGATGTTGCGGCTATGGAAAGAACTGGCGAATATCATGGTGTCTACCATGTATTGAATGGTCTGATCTCTGCATCTAAAGGCATTATGCCGGAAGATCTGAATATAGATACATTAATAGAGCGGGCTGCACATGCAAAGGAAATTATCCTTGCGACAGATACAACCATGGATGGGGAAACAACAGCCATGTATCTGGATAAGTTATTGAAAGATAAATATCCGGATGTCTTAGTCACAAGAATAGCGCATGGACTGCCATCCGGCGGTATGCTGGATTACGCAGACGAGATGACATTGGCACATGCTTTGTCAGATCGTCGTAAAATGAATGGATAGAGGAGGCTTATCAATGAATCAGGATTTAAAAATTGCCCAGGAAGCAACATTAGAAGATATCAGAGTCATTGCCAAGAAAGCAGGTATACCAGAGAAATATCTTGAAACGTATGGCAATGATAAAGCTAAGGTAAATACACAATTATATAAAGATCTTGAAGATAAGAAAGATGGCAAGCTGATTCTTGTAACAGCCATTAATCCAACCAAAGCAGGGGAAGGTAAATCCACCACAACTATCGGTCTTGCGGATGGACTGCAGAAGATTGGTAAGAATGTCATGGCCTGTCTCAGAGAGCCATCCTTAGGACCTGTCTTTGGTTTAAAAGGCGGCGCAACCGGCGGCGGATATGCCCAGGTAGTTCCGATGGAATCCATCAATCTGCACTTCACCGGAGACATGCATGCAATCACCAGTGCAAACAATCTGATTGCGGCTATGCTGGATAATTCCATCTACCAGGGTAACCCATTGAATATTGATCCAGACCATGTTGTATGGAAGCGATGCATGGACATGAATGACCGTACATTACGCTCCATTACTATTGCCCAGGATAAGAAAACCAATGGTGTAGAAAGAAAAGACAGTTTTGTTATTACGGTAGCTACAGAAGTCATGGCTATCTTATGTCTGTCTAAAGACATTCATGATTTTGAAGATCGTATAGGTAAATGTGTTGTTGCCTATACATACGATAACAAGCCTGTGACAGTTAAGGATATTCATGCGGAAGGTGCAGCTGCTGTCTTAATGAAAGATGCCATCAAGCCTAACCTTGTACAGACATTAGAGCACACACCGGTACTGATTCATGGCGGACCATTTGCGAATATCGCTCATGGCTGCAACTCCATCATCGCTACCAAGCTGGCATTAAAGCTCAGTGACTATGTTGTTACCGAGGCAGGCTTTGGTGCGGATCTAGGTGCCGAGAAGTTCCTTGATATCAAGTGCAGAGCTGCCGGTCTCCATCCAAATGCAGTTGTGATTGTCGCTACTGTCCGTGCATTAAAGATGCATGGCGGCGTTGAGAGTGAAGATCTTGAAAAAGAGAATGTAGACGCATTATTAAAAGGTGCTGCCAACTTACAGAAACATGTAGAAACCATTCAATCCTTCGGTCTTCCATTTGTCATTGCTATTAATAAGTTTGCCAAGGATACACCGGCAGAAGTAGAAGCACTTATGAACTGGTGTCATGAACATAACTATCCTGTCTCTGAGGCAGATGGATGGGCAAATGGTGGTGAAGGCATGAAAGATCTTGCCAATAAGATTGTTGAGACATGTGAAGAAGAGAATCACTATAAGCCTTTATATGATGTCAATGATTCCATCAAGGATAAGATCTTTACAATTGCCTCAAAGGTATATGGTGCTAAGGATGTAGAGTATACACCTGAAGCAGAAGAGAAGATTGCTTACTTCAACAGTCAGGGATGGGACAAGCTTCCGATATGCATGGCAAAGACACCAAATTCCCTAACAGATGATGCCAAGATAAAGGGAAGACCAGAAGGCTTTACCATTCATGTCAAGGATATCAGTATCTCTGCCGGTGCTGGATTTGTGGTTGTCTATACCGGTAATATCATGACAATGCCAGGTCTTCCAAAAGATCCTGCTGCGGTCCATATGGGCATTGATGAGAATGGAAATACATTTGGTTTATTCTGATTGGAAATACGTGAAGATATGAGTTCGATTGCCTATACAACAGATGAAAAGATGCTGGAATATCACAGATTGTGCCGCAGCCGCACAATCCTTTTCTGGCGTCTTTCTTCCCGTAAGATAACGGATTTTCGTAAAGGTGATCTGCTCTTCTTCTTTTCCAAACCTAATCATGGCCGTAAAAAAGGATTAGTAGGGTATGCACATTATGACTCTACCAAACGCCTGTCTTTGAATCAGATGTGGAAACAGTATGGTCAGGCTACCGGTTATGATACAAAGGAAAGATTAACCGAAGCCATCTCACATGCATCAAAGGGAAACATTCCAAAGCAGATGAGATGTCTGTACTTAACTGATGTCGTCTTCTTTACCTCACCTGTGTATCCTGAAAACATCGGTATTGATATACCGAATAAACTGGAATCTTATATTTATCTGGATCGTGATGATCCTAAGGTTACGGTAAGAATCCTGCAGGCAGGAGAAAGAAGAGGCATAGATCTCTGGAGTGCTGATCCGGATATATCACCGGATGTCATTTTTCATGGTGATGTGATCAGACATGAACTTGCCCTGATTTCTCATGAAACCGGAAAAGAATCAGGAAGTGAGAAAGAGAAAAGTGCAGCCCATCGTCTGGCTAAAGAACAGATTCAGAATAAAGGCTGGGAGATGGTCAGAGGTTCTAAGACAGATTGTCTCCACATGGATGCTAATAAGATTACAATAGCGATTCCCTATACGTATCAGACTAAGGATCATGATGTCAGAATGCGGGAATACATAGGAAAAGTCACTATGTACAGATTACTTGCGGAAAGATATAAACTGGATCGTGAACTGATATTCAAAGTACTTGCTGATCAGGAATCAGATGATATAGAAAAGATGATTAAAGAGATTAATCATGCGTGATTATGACATTATAGTAATAGGTGGTGGTCATGCGGGTATAGAAGCCGCATTAGCTGCCGCAAGAATGAAAAAAAGAACAATGCTGTTAACATTAAGCATTGATAATATAGGCAAGATGCCATGCAATCCCTCTGTAGGCGGACCTGCAAAGGGTATTGTTGTACGTGAAATTGATGCCTTAGGCGGACAGATGCCAATCACTGCAGATCGTACTGCTCTGCAGTTCAAGATGCTGAACCAGTCCAAGGGACCGGGTGTCAGGGCATTAAGAGTACAGTCTGATAAGCTTGCCTATAAGAAAATGATGCAGGACGTATGCCTTCACCAGGAAAACCTGACAGTAAAAGAAGGCATGGCTGTTAAGTTAAATGTAGAGAATCATAAAGTCACTGGTGTTACTTTATCAGATGGTTCTTTCATATCCACTGAAATTGTTATCCTGACTACCGGTACGTATATGGCTGGTGTCAATATGATTTCTTCCGAAGTCAGAGACGGCGGTCCGGATATGGAGAAGACCACAAAGAACCTGTCTGCTTCATTAAGAGAAGCAGGTTTAGAGACTATGCGTCTTAAGACCGGTACCCCGCCAAGGGTATTAACATCTTCCATTGACTTTTCAAAGACAAAGCTGGAACCTGGTACTGATGCTTTCCTGCGTTTCTCTGAAACAACAAAGAAAGAAGACATCCGTCCTTTTAAAGATCAGGTACCTTGTTATCTGACTTATACAACCCCTGAGACACATGAGATTATCTTAAGCAACTTAAACAAGTCATCAATGTACTCTGGAGTTGTCAAAGGTGTAGGCCCGAGATACTGTCCTTCTATAGAAGATAAACTTGTCCGTTTTAAAGATAAGCCAAGACATCTTTTATTCCTGGAACCGGAATCTTTAAGTCTTGATACTACCTATGTACAGGGATTCTCTACTTCTCTTCCAAGAGATGTACAGGAAAAGATGACCCATACATTACCAGGCTTTGAACACTGTATTATCAAGAAGTATGCCTATGCCATTGAATATGATGCGATAGATCCTATCCAGATGAAGCCTACCTTTGAGTCAAAGATTATTGAGAATCTGTTTACTGCAGGTCAGGTCAATGGTACTTCCGGTTATGAAGAGGCTGCTGGTCAGGGTATTATGGCAGGTATCAATGCATCCCTGAAATTAGAAGGCAGAGAGCCTCTTGTATTTGGCAGAGATGAAGCTTATATCGGTGTTATGGTGGATGATCTGACTACCAAAGGCACAAGAGAACCGTATCGTCTCTTAACTTCAAGAGCTGAATTCAGATTGTTATTAAGACATGATAATGCGGAAGAGAGATTAATTGAAAAGGGAAGATACTGTGGATTAATCTCTGATGAAAGATATGAAGCATATCTGAAGAAAGAAGAAGCCTTAAAGAATGAAAAGGAACATCTGAAGGAAACAGTATTCCGTGAAGATGATCCTTCTGTTCATGCGTATTTATCTTCTTTAGGATATACGGAAGATATGCATAAAGGTATTAACGGGATTGATTTAATCCGCAGACCTAAGACAGAGACATTAAAGCTTCTGCATGCAATCGGAGAAGATTGTGATCCGTTTGTGGCCGCAAAGTGTGATATTGATATCAAGTATGAAGGCTATATCAATAAGGCAAGAAGAGAAGCGAAGAAACTTCAGGCTATGGAACAGCAGAAGCTTGGGGTAGACTTCAACTATGATGAAGTAGATAATCTTTCTATTGAAGGCAGACAGAAATTAATGAAGTTCAAGCCTGCAACGATAGGACAGGCTTCCAGAATATCCGGAGTCAATCCGGCTGATCTTGCAGTTCTTGCAATAGCGATCAGACAGGGAAAAGGAGTGAGAAAATGAGATATCAGGATGTTGTTTCCAATGTACAGATTTATGGTTTCGATGATGCTGTAAAAGGTGCCAAGTATTCTTATGCAGTAGATCTGGATAAGGTGACACCGGAGATTACAAAGAGTACCAACTCTTTAGCCAAGTCCATGCCAGGCAGTGGTCATGATCAGTTTATGACAGGTATTGTTGTACAGTTTGATCTGACCTTTACAAACAAGGCATGGGTAGAGGCAGAACGTTATAAGTTCTTAGATTTTATTTCTTCACAATCCACCATGCACAGAATCACAAAGTTTGATCTGGATGAAGCATATATCTCTTATGTTGATAAGAGAATCATTGATGTCATGAAGGAAAAGGTTCAGGACTATAACGAACTTCTGGAAGAGATCAAAGAGTTAAAAGAAGAAGGCAAGGATGTATCAACTCTGAATGATGCTGCGAATCAGAAGTATCTGGAGATCCTGTATTCCAATCCTGCCGGATTCCGTTTAACTGCCAAGATGACCACAAACTACAGGGCATTAAAGACTATCTACAGACAGAGAAAAGATCATCGTCTGCCAGAATGGAGAGCTTTCTGTGACTGGATCAGAACTCTTCCTCACAGTGAGTTTATTACCGGAGAAGATGAATGATTTGTGGATAAATGATTTATCCACAAACATATAAAATAAGCAAATGTGGAAAATTAATTTGTTCACAATTGTGGATAAAATAGTTTTCCACAGTTTTTTGTCTTTTCTTTTTAACAGGCAGTGATAGAATTGAAAAGGAAACAGATTATGATGACAATTGATGAATTTGTTAATAAATCCGAATTACTTCATGTTCACATTACCCGGGAAATGGAAGAGCAGTTTATACGATATATAAGCCTTTTACAGACCTGGAATCAGAAAATGAATCTTACTGCAATTGATGAAACAGAAGAGATTATCGAGAAACATTTCTATGACTGTATCCTTCCGCTATCTGATTTTGATTTAAAGGGTACATGTGCAGATGTAGGCAGCGGGGCAGGCTTTCCCGGTATCGTATGGAAAATAGTGAAACCAGATATATCCATGACACTGATAGAACCTACCGGTAAGAGATGTCATTTTCTTGAAGCAGTTATTTCAGAGTTAGGTTTAAAGCATATCCAGGTAGTTAATGAAAGAGCTGAAGACTATGCCACAAAGCACAGAGAAAGCTTTGATGTAGTTACCGCAAGAGCAGTCGCAAATATGAGTGTTCTTTCTGAATTGTGTGTACCTCTGGTAAAAGTAAATGGTTTGTTTGTAGCGATGAAAGGTATGCATGGAAAAGAAGAGGCAGAACAGGCATCACATGCTTTAGATGTATTAGGTGTACAGCTTTATCATATGTCAGAGGAATCTCTGTATTCTGGTGATCAGCGTGTGAATCTGATTTATAAGAAAGTAAAGAATACACCGTCACAATATCCTAGAAACTACGGAACAATCAAGAAGAAGCCTTTATAAGCTTCAGGCAGGGAAAGTATATGAGCAGTTTTTTTGACAGATTTGCAGGTTCAGATGAAAGAGTGATCAAGGTGCCGATTGATGAAATTCAGCCATCCAGGTACCAGCCGCGTCTGAATTTTGATGAAGAAGCTTTGCAGGAGTTAAGTGATTCCATTAAGGAAAATGGTCTGATTCAGCCGATCACAGTCAGACGCATGGATGATCACTATGAAATCATTGCCGGAGAAAGAAGATATCGTGCCTGCCGTATGGCAGGATATACAGAGATATCCTGTTATGTTCTGTCTCCAACAGAGGATGAGGCAGCCCAGATGGCACTTGTTGAAAATGTACAGAGACAGGATCTTTCTGCCATTGAAGAAGCAAAGAGCTATCTTCAGATCATGCGCCAGGGACATTTGACGCAGGAACAGGTCGCAGAGAAGATCGGTAAGTCACAGTCTGCTGTAGCCAACAAGATCAGACTGCTCAATCTTCCGGATGAAGTACAGAAGGAAGTCATTGCCGGGAATATTACCGAACGTCATGCCAGAGCACTTCTGTCTTTACCTGACAGTAAGAAACAGAAGAAGGCATGTAAGACAATTGAAGAAAAAGGTCTCAATGTCAGAGAGACAGAACTGCTTGTAGAGAAAATGAATATGCCGCCGAAGACACATAAGCGTCAGAAGACAAAGGGTTTCTCGCACAATGTAAAGATCGGTGTCAATACAATCAATCAGAGTCTGAAGATGATTGAAAAACTTGGTATTAAAGTAACAGTTGAAACGGAAGAGACACCGACGGAAGTCCGTATGATCGTCCGTTTCCCGATAAAGTAGAGGGAGTATTATGGGAAAGATCATAGCGATAGCCAATCAGAAGGGCGGTGTCGGTAAAACTACTACATCAATGAATCTTGCGGCAGGGTTAGCATATGTAGGCAAGAAGGTTCTGTTAGTGGATTTTGATCCACAAGGCAATGCCACCCATGGCATCGGGGCTAATAAAGTAGGATTTGAATATTCCGTATATGATGTGTTAATGGGAGATATCTCTGTTAATCAGGCAAAGGTAACATTACAGATGCCGCCATTGGATGTACTTCCTTCTACCATAGATTTATCAGGTGCGGATGTAGAGATGGCATCATACGAAGTAGGCAGAGAAAGATTATTAAAGAACAAGCTGGATGTTGTTAAGAATGATTATGACTATATCATTATTGACTGCCCGCCTAGTTTGGGTCTCCTGAATACCAATGCACTTACCGCCGCAGATTCCGTCATGATTCCGGTACAGTGTGAGTATTTTGCACTGGAAGGATTAACCCAGTTATTAAGTACAATCCGTTTAGTACAGAAGTTATTTAATCCAAGGTTATCCATAGAAGGTGTTCTTTTAACAATGTTTGATATGCGTACCAAATTATCTGTAGAAGTACAGCAGGAAGTACGTAAATATTTCAAAGAGAAAGTATATAAATGCTATATACCGCGTAATGTACGTTTATCAGAGGCTCCTTCCAGAGAAGAATCTATCTTTGAATATGACACCCGCTCTGAAGGTGCGAAAGCATATGCACAGCTTGTAAAAGAAGTTATTACCCAGAATGAAAGAGGAAGGAGATAGTCCATATGGCAGGAAAGAAACATAATGGTCTTGGCAAAGGTCTGGATTCCATCTTCGGTTCTAATGTGGAACAGTTCCTGGATGATATTCAGACAAACAGTACAGAAGTACCCGGAAGAAGAGAAATAGAGATACCGGTCAATGAGATTCGTCCTAACCCTTATCAGCCTCGTAAGGAATTTGATAAGAAAGGTCTGGAAGAGTTATCAGAGTCTATTAAGGTACATGGTATCTTTACACCTTTGTTAGTCAGAAAGTCCGTATCCGGTTATGATCTGATCGCTGGTGAAAGAAGATTAAGAGCTGCGAAGATGGCAGGATTAGAGACAGTACCTGCTATTGCCGTAGATTTCACGGAAGAACAGATGATGGAAATATCCATCCTGGAAAATGTACAGCGTGAAGATCTGAATCCTATTGAAGAAGCAGCTGCCTATGAATCTTTAGTCAGAAAGCTAGGCTATACCCAGGAAAAGCTTGCGGAAAGAGTAGGCAAGTCTCGTGAATACTGTGCCAATATGATGAGACTTCTCAAACTTCCGACAGAAGTACAGGATATGGTTGTACAGAAGAAACTGACCATGTCTCATGTCCGTCCTTTATTAGGCCTTCATGATGAAAACGAGATCTATGATGCGGCCCAGAAGGTAATTAAGGACAAGATGTCTGTACGTGAAGTAGAGGCATATGTCAGAGAACTGAATGGATCTAAGGAAAAACAGAAACCTAAGAAAACAACAAAAGAAAAAGATCCGTTCCTGGAAGATGTAGAGACAAAGATGTCAGAGAAATTAGGTACACAGGTTACTCTGACAAATAAGAAAATAACAATCTCTTATACAGATAATGATGATTTAAACCGTATATTGGAAAAGCTTGGCTGTCTGGATGAATCCATACAGTAAAAGTTTTCATAAGAATATACATTTCTTTCAGAATGTTTCTATACATAAACCATTTATTCCAATAAAATAATCGTATTAACAGGTAATTAACAATGACAGAACGTTCATGGAAAATATTCAGGATTCTGGCACTGCTGGTTGGTATCGTTACAATATTCATTGACTGGAGAATGACAACAGGATGGCTGCTTGGCTGCGGAGAAGCATACCTGCAGTATTATCGTACAGACAAGTTCTGGAATACTGTTATAGACAGTGGTCATGCGGTAAAGAGAACCGGGTATTTTCACTTCCTGGTGAATTATGCCATCATGGGTTTAACCCTTCTTGCATGTGCATTGTTTCCGCAGTTTCTGAATATATATTTCTGTGCTTTAGGTATGTTTGCGATCAAGCTTACATCGATACTAGAAATAACCATTTACAGAGGACAGTAATATGACGATAACCATACAGAAAGATGTATTTACCATTATTCTGGAGACAATCATTATAGGCATTGCTTTTGTGGTTATCGGCAATAAGTTCAAGAAAGCTGATCCTCTGGCAAAGCCGCACGGTATCATGACATTTGTAATTTGGAGTGTGCAGTCCGTATATAACTCTGTCAAAGATAACTGTGGTGAAAAGTTTGCGAGAAACTATGCCCCGTATATTCTTGTATTATGGGTATACATTTTCTTCTCCAATATTATTTCCCTGTTTGGATTATCTTCGCCAACGAGTAATTTATCAGTGACTTTATTACTGAGTTTCATCACATGGTGTGTTGTTCAGTATGTGGAATTCAAGTATGGCGGTGTCAAGGCATACTTCCATTCTTTCTTAGAACCTATTCCGGTTATGTTACCAATGAATATCATCGGTAAGTTTTCAACGATGATTTCCATGTCATTGCGTTTATTCGGCAATATCTTATGCGGCGGCATCATGATGAGTCTGATTTACAGTTTCTGTCAGTATTTATCCAATGCCATCATTGGCTTGTTTGCGAGTGTCGGTGGTGATGTGTTTAACTTTATGGCACCGGTTCTGGCACCGTTATTACATGCCTATTTTGATGTATTCTCCGGGTTTGTGCAGACCCTTGTATTTGTTACATTATCTACTGTTTTAGTAGGAAATGATATTCCAGACGAAGTTAAGAAGAACTGAGTAAAGGAGGAGCTTATTATGGATATCAACAAAGGTTTAATTGCGATTGGCGCAGGTCTTGCGGTTATGACAGGTATGATGACCGGTATGGGTGAAGGTACATGTGCAGCTCATGCATGTGATGCGATCGGTAAGAATCCGGAAGTAGAATCCAAGATCCGTTCCACAATGATTCTTGGTATTGCTCTTTCTGAGACTTGTGCTATTTACGGACTGCTTGTATCTATTCTGCTGATGTTTGTTTACGCAGCGTAATAAGCATAATGATTGATGTCGATATTGTCGGTCAGCTGGTACCCAATCCAGTGACCCTTATCGTTCAGCTCTGCAGTACGCTTGTTTTGTTTTTACTGGCAAAGAAATTCTTATGGAAGTATGTAGAGAACTTTCTGGATACACGTGCAGAAAAGATGCAGTCCGATCTCACGGCTGGTGAAAAGGCAAAACAGGATGCTTTAAACGATCGTGCAAAGGCACAGGCAGAACTGGACGAAGCTTCAGGCAAGGCACAGACCATCATAGATGCAGCAGTTAAGGAAGGTACCAGTGAAAAAGACAGAATTATCGCTGATGCCAACCGGGAAGCTGATGCCGAGAGAAAACGTGCAAGAGAACAGATTCAGGCAGAAAGAAATGCCATGAAAGATGATATGAAGCGTGAGATGGTCAATGTGGCTATGGATGCCGCAGGCAAGCTGATTGCGTCTAAGTCCGATGCTGCGATGGATAAAGAAGCAGTAGAGGCTTTTGTAAAGGAAGCTGCGCATGAACAGTGAAATTGCAGAACGCTATGGTCAGGGACTGTTTGAACTTGCCGAAGAAGAAAATACAGTTTCAGAAAAGAAAGATGTTGTTGAAAAGATTCTTCAGGTGATGGATGAGAATCCGGATGTAGAGTTCTTTTTCAGAGCGGTGAAAGTCACCGATGAAGAAAAAAAGAAATTCATAGATCAGATATTTGAAAGATTTGGAGATCATGAGATTGTCTGTTTCATGAAACTGATCATTGATAAAGGCAGAGCTTTCTGGATGCAGGATATTCTCAAGGCTTATATCAGGCTTGCGAATGAGTATCTTGGTATAGAGACAGGTGTCGTCTCTTCCGCAAGAAAACTGGATCCTGAAGATATGGAAAAGATTAAAGATACTCTGGAAAAGAAAACCGGTAAGAAGGTTGTTCTTAAGAATAAGATTGATCCTTCTCTGATTGCCGGCATCAGAGTATCCCTTGGTAATCATGTGACAGACATGACTATGAAAACAAGAATAGAAGATATGAGAAGTGCATTGCTGAAAGGAGGACAGGCATGAGCAGTCAGGTCAGACCAGAAGAGATCAGCTCTCTGATCAAAGAAGAGATAAAGCATTATGACAATAAGATTCACTCGGATGATGTAGGTTATGTCATTTCTGTCGGTGACGGTATTGCCATGGTACAGGGTATAGACAAAGCAATGTCCTCTGAATTGCTGCAGTTCCCTCATGATGTCATGGGTATGGTCATGAATCTTGAAGAAGATCATATCGGTGTAGTTCTGCTTGGTGATGACTCCCTGGTTAAAGAAGGTGATGAAGTCAAAAGAACCGGCAGGATTGTCGAAGTTCCGGTAGGGGACGGATTGCTTGGAAGAGTTGTTGATCCTCTGGGTAATGCCATTGATGGTGGCGAAGCAATCTCCTATACAAAGACACGTCCGATTGAAAGAGTTGCCCCGGGTGTTATGGCAAGAAAGTCTGTTGATCAGCCTTTGATGACAGGTTTGAAGATTATTGATTCCATGATTCCTATCGGGAAAGGTCAGAGAGAACTCATTATCGGTGATCGTGAAACCGGTAAGACAGCAATTGCGATTGATACGATCATCAATCAGAGAGGGAAGAATGTTCTCTGTATCTATGTTGCCATAGGTCAGAAGGAATCCACTGTCGCAAGACTCGTTCAGAAGTTAAGAGAGAATGATGCCTTAAGCTATACAGTAGTTGTCAATGCCTCCGCATCTGCGAGTGCACCATTACAGTATATTGCGCCATATGCAGGATGTGCGATGGGTGAAGAATGGATGGAACAGGGCAAAGATGTTCTGATTGTCTATGATGATCTTTCCAAGCATGCCGTTGCATATCGTACAATGTCTCTGTTATTAAAGAGACCTCCGGGAAGAGAAGCTTATCCTGGTGATGTCTTCTATCTGCATTCCCGTTTACTGGAAAGAGCTGCCAAGCTCAATGATGAATTAGGTGGTGGTTCCTTAACAGCACTTCCGATCATTGAAACCCAGGCAGGAGATATCTCAGCCTATATTCCTACCAATGTTATTTCCATTACAGATGGTCAGATATTCTTACAGACAGATCTGTTTGCCTCAGGTGTAAGACCGGCAGTTGATTCAGGCTTATCTGTTTCCAGAGTAGGATCCAATGCCCAGACAAAGGCAATGAAGAAAGTATCTTCTTCTTTAAAGCTGGAACTTGCACAATATCATGAGATGCTGTCCTTTTCACAATTCGGTTCAGATCTTGATGCCAATACAAAGAAGATTATTGATCATGGCACAAAGCTTACAGAGCTGTTAAAACAGCCTCAGTATCAGCCTATGTCTATGTGTGATCAGGTATTATCACTCTTTGCGGCTAAGGAAGGCTTCTTAGACAGTATTCCTTCCAATCTGATCAGTGACTTTGAAAAGAGTCTCCATAAATGGTTCCATGAGAATCAGAAGGACATCTGTGATGAAATAGAGAATACCGGTGTATTAACAGATGAAATAACAGCTTCTTTGAAAGAAGGTATGAATCAGGCAGTTGAGCAGTTCAGGCTTCTTAAAGGAGTGAAGTAATATGGCAGGCCAGTCCAGGCAGGCATTACGATCCCGTATTAAGTCTGTACAGAATACCCAGAAGATAACCAAGGCAATGGAAATGATTGCCAATGCAAAGCTGGTCAGACAGCGTGCCAAGATGGAAGCTAACAGAGAGTATGCCGGAAGATTAAAGGAAACGGTAGATGAGATTGTTTCTTCTAATCCTGATGCAGAATCAAAGTATCTTGGCAAGCATGGTCAGTCGGAAAAGAAGATGACAATTGTCTTCTGTTCAGATCTTGGCTTATGCGGTGCATACAATGCCAATATCATGAAGCTTGCACGTACTGCTTTAAATACAGAAGATCCGGTATATGTCATTGGTACATCACTGTTTCATCAGTTTCAGGAATATGGATTTCATGTCATGAATGAGGAACCGGTTTCTTCTGATAAACTGACATTCCCGGTATTAAGGGAAATTACCACAGCCGGGATAGATATGTATCAGAAAGATGAGATCGGTACATTACAGATATTGAGAACAGAGTTTATCAATACCATGACATTTGAAGCATCTTTGGAAACACTGTTACCATGTACTGCTGGTAATCAGAAGAAAGAAAATAACAGTCATGTGGAAACATTGTTTGAACCGGATCCGCAGACAATCCTGGATACATTGATTCCAATGATGATACAGGATACTGCTTATTCCTGCTGGATGGAATCCACTACAGCAGAACAGGGCAGCCGCAGAGTTGCGATGAAGACCGCAAGTGATAATGCGGATGATCTGAGTTCTTCTCTGAAGCTTGCATACAACAAGGCAAGACAGGCAGCGATTACACAGGAAATTACAGAAATTGTCAGCGGTTCTAATGCTGTATAGAAAGAAGGTTAAGATGGATAATACAGGAAAGATTGTACAGGTTATCGGACCTGTCGTAGATATACGCTTTGATGCAGATCATCTGCCTTCCATTAAGAATGCCATTCATATTGATAAGCCTGATCAGGCTGATATGACTTGTGAAGTAGCCCAGCATATCGGAGATGATATTGTCAGATGCATTGCCATGTCATCTACAGATGGTCTTGTCAGAGGCATGGAGGCAGTAGATACCGGTGCGCCAATTGAGGTTCCGGTAGGTGATGCAGTCTTAGGCAGAATGTTCAATGTTCTTGGTGAACCGATTGATGGCTTAGGTGAAGTAAAGGCAGATAAGAAGATGCCTATTCATAGAGATGCACCAGGCTTTGCGGAGCAGAGAACAGGTTCTGAAATACTGGAAACCGGCATCAAGGTCATTGATCTTCTTTGTCCTTATGCAAAGGGTGGAAAGATCGGTTTATTCGGTGGTGCTGGTGTAGGCAAGACCGTTCTTGAACAGGAACTGATTCATAACATAGCCATTGAACATGGCGGCCGCTCTGTCGTTGCGGGTGTTGGTGAAAGAACCCGTGAAGGCAATGATATGTATTATGAAATGAAGAACTCAGGGGTTCTTCCGAATACCGTTCTTGCCTATGGTCAGATGAATGAATCACCTGGTGCGAGAATGAGGGTTGCCTTAAGTGCATTAACCATGGCGGAATACTTCCGTGATGAGGAACATCAGGATGTATTGTTATTTATCGATAATATCTTCCGTTTCACCCAGGCTGGTTCAGAGGTATCCGCTTTACTTGGACGTATGCCTTCTGCGGTAGGCTATCAGCCGACATTAGCTACCGAGATGGGACAGTTACAGGAAAGAATTACTTCTACAGATCAGGGATCCATTACTTCCGTGCAGTGTGTTTATGTACCTGCAGATGACCTGACTGACCCGGCTCCTGCCGCAACATTTACACACCTTGACGCTAGACTTGTCTTAGACAGATCCATAGCTGCCTTAGGCATCTATCCGGCGGTTGATCCATTACAGTCTTCTTCCCGTATGCTGGATCCACTGGTTGTAGGGGAAGAACATTATGAAACAGCAAGAAAAGTACAGGAGATATTACAGAGATACAAGGAATTACAGGATATCATTGCCATTCTTGGTATGGATGAACTTGGTGAAGAAGACCGTAAGACGGTTAACAGAGCCAGAAGAATCAGAAACTTCCTGTCACAGCCATTCTATGTAGCCCAGCAGTTCTCTGGTTTACCTGGTGTCTATGTACCAGTCAAAGATACGGTACGCTCCTTTGAGGCAATCTTAGATGGCAAGTATGATGATCTGCCTGAAGCAGCGTTTATGAACTGCGGCACCATTGAAGATGTCACAAAGAAAGCTGAGAACATGAAATGAGTACGCTTCATGTCCGCATTGTGACACCGAAAGGTATCTATAAAGAACTGGACACACCTATTATTAATATCCAGACACTAGATGGTGATGAAGGAATTCTGCCGAATCATATGCCTTTGGTTACTATGCTTAAAGTAGGTCATATGACAGCTGATGAAAATGGCACCAGAGAAACGTATGCCGTAGCCGGAGGCCTGTTCTATTTCCGTGATAATACCGCTGAAATATTAACGGATGCGATTGAGAATAAAAACGAGATCGATACAGACAGAGCGGAAAAGGCCAAAGAACGTGCTGAAAGCAGACTGCATTCTGATGATCCATCCATTGACTTGAAAAGGGCTGAACTTGCTTTAAAGAAAGCAATGAACAGACTGGAAGTTGCAGGATTAAAGTAAAAATATAAGGCGATGCAGGTCATCGTCTTTTTAATCCACATATGTGCATGTTAAAATACTGAAGAGGTAACAGAATGGTAAAGAGATTTTATTATGGATTAATCAGTCTGAGATATGTTTACTTTATGATTGGTCTTCCAATGGTAATCTTTGTTCTGGCCTTTATGCTTACAAAGAAAAGAACTGCCGGTTTATTCTATGCAATGGGTATATTCGCTGTTATATTAGCAGTAGTGATGTTCTTCTACTATAAGAATAAGCTGCATATGCATAAAGTACTGAAGGGCATAAACAATATTGAAGAATATGGTTCCGGAGGTATGGTAGACCGTTCTTATATTCTGGAAGACAGAATGCTTACATGCATGGGTTTAGATGTCAGAGAATCCAGAACAGATGATATTCATTCACTATCCATGGAAGAAGGAAAGCATGGTAATGTGATCCTTCACTATGAAGACAGCAAAGGCTCTCATGATATGAGTGCTTTAAGCAAAGAGGAAGCAGAGAGATTCGCCGCATTTTTAAAGAGAAAGAATCCGGATATGATTCTGCATAATATAGTTCCTAAGGGAAATGGAACATTGAAAGAACTTGGCGCAGGAGTACAGGTTTAAAGGAGAAAGGCATGGCAATGAGTCAGAAAGATTTAATGAAATTACTTACACAGAGATTCATTCAGGTTAAATTGTCAGATGGAACATTACATGCCGGCTATATTGGAAACCCTGAAGATTTCAGGGGAGAAACAATGCCAGACACGATGGTTCTTGTGAATGGCTTATTAAGGGATGAAGTCAATGTGGCTGATGTTGTGGATGTATCATTTCCAAAACGTGAAGAAACATTAAATATTCCGGTTGTGGATGAAGATCTTGCGGCTAAGTATGAAAAGGATGAAAAGAAGAAATAACAGAATCCTTGTTTTATCAGCACTGTTGTCATAGTGATGACAGTGCTTTTCTTTTATGCTTTTGAACAGATACTGAGATAAAGCTGTACACAGGTATTCATATCATGCAGATTAAGATGAAATAATTCACTGATACGTTTCAGACGGTAATAGAGTGTATTACGGTGAATATGGAGTGAGTCTGAAGCTATGGAATCATCCATTCTGCTTTTGAGCCATATGGAAATGGTATGAATATAATCTGTATTGTTTTCAATATCATATTCACGGATTTCCTGAAGTACAGGATGAATATAAATCTGGTTTTCTTCCTGATGCATGAGTATGGATAAATCTTCTGTTGTAAATTCTATTTCATTTTTATGGAGGATGTTATGACCATACTGAATGGAAAGCTGTGCCTGTTGTGCCATGCGGGGACATAGTGCCAGATCATTAAAAGGAAAAGAAATACCGATAAGGCCACCGCGGGAATTCGTCCATTTTATGTAACCGGAGATATCGGAAGAGTCTGGTGTAAGAATAAAAGTAATGCTTTCTTTGTGGTACAGCAGACAAGCACACTGATTCTGAAGAATGATCTCCCAGGAAGAATCCGGGGTTAATTCAGACGCAATGACCTTGTAATGATCATCTTTTTTAATGATACCCTGTCTGAATGCTTCTTCGATGGAATCCGCAGAAGCACTGCCACGGAATATCTGACTGGCTAAGTGGTCTCTTGTCTGAAGACGTCTGCGGCCTTCTTTGTTGTTATGAAGGACTATGGCACAGGCATCCGCACATTGTAAAAGTGCATCTTTCATCTCATCACTGATTTCTTCATTCTGCACAAGGACCGTGACAGAACCCAGTATTTTCTGTTCGTAAAAAATACCGGTTGTAATATGAGGATGTTTTTTAAACCATCCCCAGTTTACAAGAATCACGTCATGTACTTTTAATACATAAGCATCAAGAAGCTTATGTTCATTGAATTCATTTACAAGAGAAGAGGAAACATAAAGAAAGGAATCGTTTTTTTCTAACATGTCATCTTTAGAACCCGGATCCGGGTCTGCACTTAATACGCGGAAAGAAGTATCGGTGATGAATACCGGTGCTTCAAATATTTCAGAGGATGCTTTACGGACTGCATCAATGGATCCGGTTTTTACTGCTTCAAAGAGAAGTTCATACATATGTTCTGTTTTCATAGGGTCTCCTTTGTGCAAATGCACAAATAAATGTATGCGTTTTCATACTAATGCAAATAGTAATGAATGACAATCCAGGATACATTAAAAGAAAGAGTGAAGGAGAATATCATTATGAAAGGAAACGAGCGTTATCCGCATCTTTTTCAACCGCTGAAGATCAAAAGCCTGCAGTTGAAAAACAGATTTATTGAAGCCCCGATGGGAACTTTTTCAGAGGAGGTTAATGGTTACCCGTCCTTACAGCAGATTGAATACTATCGCACCCGTGCAAGAGGCGGCTTTTCTCTGATTATCCCGGAAGCACAGTTTGTCATCAGCAAGCATGAAAAATGGATTGAACATGAAACCATTGTCGGAACTGCCGATCAGATGCATGGCTGGCTTGCGATCAGTGAAGTAGTACATGCGGAAGGTGCCAAGATCATGTGGGAACTCGGATGTGGTCTGGGTCGTGAAGCACCGGTATTTGTAGGAAGCGGTTCTTCATCCGCATCTGCGATTCCTCTGTATTACAATCCTTCTGAAAAGTGTCATGCTTTAACAGTAGATGAAATTCATGACATTGTAGAAGGATACAGAACTGCCGCAAAGAATGTTCTGATGGCTGGTGGAGATGCCATTGAAATTCATGCCCATTACGGCTATATGCTGGATCAGTTCATGACACCATGCTGGAACCATCGTACAGATGAATATGGCGGTTCTTTTGAAAACCGCATGCGTCTTGTGAAAGAAGCATATGAGGCAGTCCGTTCCGTTGTCGGAGATGACTTCCCGATCTTTATCCGTATGGCTGCTTATCATGATTTTGAAGGCGGCAGAACATTAGAAGAAAGCAAAGAGATTGTTAAGTATCTTGATGATCTTGGTATTGATGCATTTGATATTGATCTTGGCTGTTACGACAACAACCGCTGGCTGACACCTTCCATCTATACTGGTGAAGATTCCATGCTGGAAGCAGCTGCCGCATTCAGAGAAGTTACAGATAAACCTATCTTCAATGCCGGCATGCATACCGTACAGAGTGGTGAAAAGGCACTTGCAGATGGGAAGATAGATGCGGTTATGTTCGGACGTGCTTCTATTGCTGATCCGGATCTCCCAAATAAAGTATGGGAAGGAAGAGAAGAGGATGTCAGACCATGTCTTGCATGCAATACATATTGTTCCGGACATCTCGTTGTAAACAAGCCTATATCCTGTGCAGTTAATGCAGAGGCCAACTATGAACTCTTCTATCATATAGAAAAGACAGACAGTCCGAAGAATGTTGTTATTATCGGTGGAGGCCCTGGTGGAATGGAAGCTGCACGTGTAGCTGCATTAAAGGGACATCATGTCACACTTTATGAAAAGAGTGACAGACTTGGCGGAACCCTTGTAGCTGCCGCAGAACCATCCTTTAAGAACAGAATCCGCTGGTTTACACAATGGCAGATCAGACAGTTAAAGGAACTGAAAGTCAATGTAGTCTTTAATAAAACCATTACAGCTGATTCAGAAGAACTGAAAGAAGCAGATAATATCATTATTGCGATTGGAAGCTGCACGTGTAGCTGCATTAAAGGGACATCATGTCACACTTTATGAAAAGAGTGACAGACTTGGCGGAACCCTTGTAGCTGCCGCAGAACCATCCTTTAAGAACAGAATCCGCTGGTTTACACAATGGCAGATCAGACAGTTAAAGGAACTGAAAGTCAATGTAGTCTTTAATAAAACCATTACAGCTGATTCAGAAGAACTGAAAGAAGCAGATAATATCATTATTGCGATTGGCGGCGAACCATTGAAACTGAGAATTCCGGGACTTGATGGAGACAATGTATTACCGGTTGTGGATTATCATCTGAATCCGGAAAAACTGAAAGGTCAGAAGATACTTGTCATGGGTGGAGGTGCCAGCGGATGTGACTGTGCACTGGAACTTGCCATGGAAGGCAAAGATGTTACGCTTGTAGAAATGCAGGATGCGGTTGCCAAGAAGATGGTTTCCTATACAAGAGATCCTCTACTGTATGCATTGAAGGAAAATCATGTGAATATTCTATGCAATACCAGGGTTATGGAAGTTAATGAAAAGGGAGCTTCGGTAGATCAGAATGGTGAGAAAGAATTCCTGGATGCGGATATGATCATAGATGCATTCGGGGTAAAGCCAAAGAGAAAAGACGCCGATGCCATCTTCAATAAATACGGCAATATGTGTGCGATCATAGGTGATTGCGAACATACGGCTCAGATTGGTGAAGCAGTAAGAGGCGGCTATTTCGCAGCGAATGCAATTCATTAAAGAATCATGAGAATCATAAGGAACCGGAGAAATGTCAGAGATGATCTGGTTCCTTTTACTATGAAATCCAAACAGTATTTATACAGTCAGGGAAAAATTCTGCAGGATTGAAAATCATCTGTCTGCGGCTATAGTAAAGGATAGTTCCGTTTTTTTATGCTGATATTTTTCTGATGGGAGGCACAGTATATGAAAGATAATGAAACATACCTGCAGTATTTTGACTGGTATCTTCCTAATGATGGATTATGGTGGAAACAATGTGCCGCCAAGGCACCTGTCATGCACAGACTGGGTATCAGCGGTGTATGGCTTCCGCCTGCCTATAAGGCATCTTCACAGGATAATGTAGGATATGCTGTATATGATATGTATGACCTTGGAGAGTTCAACCAGAAGGGTACGGTACGTACCAAGTATGGTACGAAGGAAGACTATCTGAATGCTGTAAAGACATTAAGGGATAATCATGTAAAGGTATTTGCGGATATTGTATTGAATCAGAGAATGGGTGCTGATGAAACAGAGGAAGTAGAAGCTGTGGAAGATGCGGCCAATGACAGAAATGATGACATCAGTGGAGAAGAGACAATACTTGCCTGGACAAAGTTTAACTTTCCGGGAAGAAACGGCAAGTATTCAGACTTTACCTGGAATCATACACACTTTACCGGCTGTGACTATGATGAAAGGACGAAAAGAAAGAGTGTTTTCAGATTCAAGGGAAAGCACTGGAGCAATGAAACAGATCCGGAACATGGTAATTTTGACTATCTGATGGGTGCTGATGTGGACTGGAATAATCCGGAAGTAGTAGATCAGACAGAAAGATGGTTCAAGTGGTATATCAGAGAAACACATATCGATGGATTGAGACTGGATGCCGTCAAGCATATCGATTTTGATGCATATAAAAGATTATTAAAAGCTGTCAGGGAAGAGAATGATGATCCTTTACCTGCAGTAGGAGAATACTGGAGCGGGGATATCAACAGACTCACACATTACCTTGACTGTACGGATCATGAAATGTCTTTGTTTGATGTACCTCTGCATTATAACTTCTATAATGCTTCTCACAGCAACGGCAATTATCCTATGAAGGATATATTAACGAATACATTAACTGACAGAGAACCGGATTATGCCGTAACCTTCGTGGATAATCATGATACGGAACCTGGTCAGTCATTGGAATCTTTTGTAGATTTATGGTTCAAGCCTCTGGCTTATGCCATTATTCTATTAAGAAAGTATGGTATTCCATGTATCTTCTATTCTGATTTATTAGGATTACCGCCGCAGGATATAGAACCGACTGCCAATCTTCCAAGACTTATCCGTTTAAGAAAGATGTATGCCTATGGAGATGAAACAGACTACTTTGATGATGATAACATTGTCGGATGGGTGCGTACTGGTGATGATGATCATCCGAACAGTGGTATGGCTGTTGTCATGAGTGATAATGTCGGTGGTATCAAACGAATGAATATAGGTAAGAAGTTTGCCGGAAAGACATTCCATGATGCTTTGGATAAGTGCACGGATCCGGTTACTGTAGATACTGATGGATGGGGTGATTTTGAAACCTCTGGCGGTAATGTGGCTGTATGGGTATTACCAGAAGCCTATGAAGATATAGTTGTGAATTCTTAAGACGTATTCTTTTTACAGAATACGTTTTTCTGTATATGATTGTTTTATGAATGATGACTTTAAAATGAGATATACATTACGCTGGTCCAGAAGCTATGATACGGAAAAATCCCGTGATGAAGTCATGGAAGATCATTTCAAACAACAGATTCGTGATACCCGTAGTGAATATTTGTCTGAATATGGATTAGACAGAGTGCATGTTAAAAGAAGATTACAGGCAGAAAAGAAGCTCTGTCCAAAGCTTATGGATCTTTATAATCAGTATTGTCCGGAAGAAAAGGATATTCTGTATCCAATAGAAGATTTAAGCATAATAGCTTCTGTATCTTCTAATGCCTATGAATCAACAGAACATGTCTATATGACCAGTTTCTCTGCTGCTTTCTGGATTCTGGATCAGGCTGAAAGACAGAACAAGATCGGTAAATTGATGGAGATGCTGCCAAACATTTCAAAGGATGATGAAGTATATTTCCCGATGTTTGATTTATGTTTTTCAGATAAGACGATACAGGCTGTCAGATATGTCATTGCGCATAGAAATGATGACTGTGAAGGATATCGTTCTAAAGAAGATAAAGGAAAAGTATGGGATGATGAATTAACCGCAAAGAATCTCCAGCATCAGGATGTACCTTCCCGTAAACTTTATGAAGATATGCTTGCTTTGATTAATGAAGAAAGCATACAGGATGCAGTTGATCAATATCATTATGCCTGGAAAGAATTCTTAATACGGTATATGAAATGCCGTCATCATTATGCGGAAATACAGGTAAGACTGGCAGACAAGATGGATGTTATATTGAGGAATATGAATGATCTTGATAACAGAATTCATAATGATGGAAGTGGTTCTCCTGTATTAGGATTTCAAAACGATGATCTTGTAAACCAAATCAGAAAAGTTTCCGATAATATAACCAATCTCCATAATAAGAATGCCTATATATTAATGGATTGTGATGGGCTCAGGGATGATTTGTGCCTGGATTTTAATGAACCAAAGGAATATCTGCAGGAACAGTATGATAAAGAGATCGCAGATATTATCTATGATGGTTCGGCCATGATACAGGATCCATATGCCATCTGTTTTGCGTCTTTATATCTTCTCGATCATAACGAAGATGAGGCCTGGCTTTACTTTCCTGCCTGCGGGATTACGACATTAGCCGGGATTATGCTGCCATGGTATGGTGACTACGAAGGTGTACAGGAAAAAGATCCTTCTGATGTAAAGAAACTGAATCTGGATCAGATGCAGTATATCCGTACTGAAAACAGAGATGAGTATCCGGACCGTATCAGTATGAATCAGATACTGTATGAACTATGCGGTTATCGCTTTCCTGCAAATACGGAAGAATATATGCCGACAGAGGAAGATCTTGCCAGATACAATCTTAATGGCAGTGACAAGAAAACAATTCAGCTATTATGTGCCGTATTAAAGCAGAGTGAGATGCAGTATAACTACATGAACTATCAGTTTGTAAAACAGTTACTGCAAGCATCAGAAGAAACAGAGGAAGCGGAGGAAGAACCAGACTGGAAACAGCTTTATCTGGAATTAAAGCAGGAAACAGAGGCATTAGAGACAACGTCCCATCATCTTCAGAAAAAGTATAAGGAACTGTATCAGAAATATGAACAGTCCCGGAAGAATACGGAGGATGATATGCAGGAACTTGCCGAACTCAGGGAAGTTCTGTTTAATGAAGAAAATAAGGTCAGTACATCCGTATCCATGCAGTTTCCTCAGGAGATTCATAAGAATACAGTTGTATGCGGCGGTCATCCGAACTGGTTAAAGGATATACAGCCATTGTTAACAGGAAACATACGGTTTATCGATATGCCTTCTCATACGGATGTTAAAGTATTCCGGAATGCAGAAGTTATATGGATCCAGCATCAGGCTATCTCTCATGCCGGATATTACAGGATTATGAATGAGGCAAGAAGACTTCATATTCCGGTACATTACTTTACGTATCCTTCGGCCAGAAACTGTGCCGAACAGATAGTCATACAGGATAAAAAATAATCTCTGCAGAATTACTCTGCAGAGATTTCAGTACGTGTCATTCGTATTGGAGATGATTGTGACATCAGGATCATCATCGTCTTCTTCTCTTTCATAACGAAATTCCGCATCCTGACCATAATCATCTTTTACAATGACATCAATAGGTTTTCCCCATATCTTGTTTTCTACAGGATCTGTCACAGTTCAACCTCCTTTTTGACATTATGCCATAAGCAGTGAAGAAATATGTGAAGAATTCATTAAAAAAGACCTGCGGGGTATACAGGTCTTCTATATATACAGCCATGATATATGGCGCAGCTTTATTCAATTGTTATATATTTACGGGACTCTTCCTGTTTTGTCTTTTCAGTAGGAACATCTATTTCCAGAGTGCCGTTGTTAAATGATGCATGTACATCTTCATTCGTAATAGAAGAACCTACATAGAAGGATCTGGAACAGCTTCCTTCATAACGCTCTTCTTTAATGACATTACCTTTATGATCTTTTTCAGAATCATTGTCATGATGTTCTGCCGAGATCACAAGGTTTCCATCTTCCAGACTAACCTTGATATCTTCTTTATGGAAGCCAGGCAGATCAACCTTGAAGTAATATCTGCCATCTCTTTCGGTAATATCTGTACGCATTAACTGATTTCTGCCAAATACAGGAGTTAATACATCATCAAATAAATTGAAATCATTTTTCAGAGTTGGATTCATTTTCATAGAACACATCTCCTTTCATTCATATCTATTACGCCTGGGGTGATTAAAGAATATCAATATACTTTCTTGATTCTTCTTCTTTCTTCTGCTCAGTTGGAATTTCAATTCTCAATACACCATCATTGAATGATGCATGTACATCAGAATCCTTGATGTGATTGCCTACATAGAATGTTCTGGACATTGTGCCGGAATATCTTTCCTGTCTTAATAACTTGCCCTTGGCATCCTTTTCTTCATCGGATTCATGTTTCTGTGCTGTTACAGTCAGGTTGCCGTTGTAAAGAGAAATCTTTACATCTTCCTTCTTATAACCAGGAATCTCAATATCAAAGATGTACTTTCCATCTTTCTCATGTACATCAGTCTTCATAACAGACTGTCCATTGAATACCGGTGCATCAAACCAGTTATTGAATAAATCATCAAACAGATCATTTCCAGAAGCTACGTTGTATCTCATAGTATTTACCTCTTTTCTTCTCTCAAGGTTCTTTCACCTTGCACTTATTAATATACTCATAGATTTAGCACTGTCAAGTATAAAGTGCTAAATTTATGTAAAAGAAATGATCATTATATTTATAATTGCTTTAAATATTAGGGGTTATATCATTTAGCAGATAATAATTTCATGTGCTAAACGTGATACAATAGTACCAGAAAGAAGGGTTACATATGAATTATCAGTATGCACAGAATTTCTGGGTTAACAAAGATAAGAACAGCAAGGCAATGAACAGAGAAGATATTAAGAAAGCTATCGATGCATTCTCTGCCTCCCATAATACCCTTGCCTTAGCTACCGGATATGGAGACTATGTCAGATGTACACCGGTAGAGTATACATACTATAAGGACAGGTACTGGATTATGAGTGAAGGCGGCAGGAAGTTTATCGGACTTGAAAAGAACAAACATGTCAGTGCAGCCATCTTTGACGCATATACAGGCTTTGGAAAATTAAAGGGTATGCAGGTAGATGGTACTGCTGAAATCATTGAACCATTTTCAGATACATATAATGATTTTCTGAAGTTAAAGAACATACCGGTTGAAGCCATAAAGAGAATGGAAGAACCGATGCCTATGATATGCATTCAGCCATCAGAAACAGATATACTGGATTCTGATTTTAAAGAGAAGGGATATGATTCCCGCCAGCATTATCACTATGATGCTTAAGATCTAGGTATCTTTTCAAGTTTCTTAGCGGCTCTTAAGGCAATGGCACGGGAAGTATTCATAGAGTCAAACTTAACAAATACAGCTTCTTCATCATAGTCAATGGATTCGATTGTTCCATCTCCGAAGACTCTGTGTCTGACTCTATCACCTTCCTTAAGACCAAGTTTGTTTCTGTCAGGTATAAAGGAAGCATCTACTCTTTCAATATGTTTCTTTGCTTTTTCAAATAATGCTGTATCTGTCTGATCGGTAAAACTCAGATAATCAGGATTGATATCCATGATAAACCGGGATGTATATCTTGATGTGTCATCGAAGTTTCTGCCTGAGGCATCGGAGAGATACAGCATTTTTTCTGCACGTGTCATTGCGACAAAGGCAAGTCTTCTCTCTTCTTCCATACCTTCCTGTGTACGGACTTTACGGGAAGGGAATATCCCTTCACACATCTCACATAAGAATACATAAGGAAACTCCAGACCCTTGGCAGTATGAACTGTCATAAGTCTGACTTTATCCTTATGCTGGGACATATCTGTATTAGAGATTAAAGCTGTTTCTCTTAAGTAAGAAACTATATCTGTTTCTTCACCAGAGGTTGTCTCCCATTCATAGATGGATTGTTTTAATTCTGCTAAGTCATCCAGTCTGATCTGACTGCCTTCAGTCCTCAACATCTTTTCATAACCGGATTCTTCCAGAATATCTGTTAATACTTCACTGACCGGTTTTTCATTGATATGAGAAGAAAAACGTTCAATCATATCTATGAAAGAAGAAGCTTTTGTATTCTTAAATAAATCCTGATCAATATTATCCTTTAATGCTTCATACAAGCTGATATGCTTTTGATTCGCATATTCCTGTAAGAACTTCATACGCTTGTTTCCAAGGTTTCTTTTCGGAACATTGGCAATTCTCATGAAAGAAAGATCATCTTTATTAACAATCATTCTTAAGTATGACAAGGCATCCTTGATTTCCATACGTTCATAGAACTGCACACCGGAATATAACTGATATGGTATCTTCTCTTTGATAAATACTTCTTCTATATTCCTTGTGACATAATGTGCCCTGTACAGTACTGCCATATCTTTATAGTCAATGCCTTTAGCATGAAGAATATGTATCTGATCCGCAATCCATTGTGCTTCCTTGACCGGAGATTGGGCATGATGAAAAATGACCTTGTCCCCATGATCTTTCATCGGAATCAGATCTTTCTTCATACGGGTTTCATTTTTGTCGATCAGAGAGTTTACGACATTTAATATTTCCGGTGTACTGCGGTAATTCTTCATCATCATGATGGTTCTGACATCCGGGAAGTTCTGATCAAAGTTCAAAAGATATCCGACTCTGGCACCACGCCATGTATAGATTGTCTGATCAGGATCTCCTACGATAAACAGATTATTATGATAGCCGCACAGGTTTTTCATCAATTCATACTGGGGAGGATCGATATCCTGAAATTCATCTATCATGATGTATTCCAGACGTTTCTGCCACTTTAATTTAATTTCAGGGAATGTCCGGAATATATATAATGAAAGAAATATCAGATCATTGTAATCCAGACCAAAGCATTTCTTTTCCTGATACAGGTAACCATAGAACAGAATGTCATCGATCTTCTCTGCCTGCATGTATTTATCATGAAGCTGTTCAACAGACATCTGTATCAGGTACTGATAGTATTCAGGTTCCTGTACACACTTACGCATTTCAAACATGTTTCTGGCATCACTGAAACGCATGTCACGCAATGTTAATCCTCTTTCTTCATAGATGATTTTCAACATGGAGTCGATATCACTGTTATCTAATACAAGAAAGGATTTCGGATACTGTACGCAATGAGAATCTTCCTGCAGTATGGATACACAGAATGAATGGAAGGTACATACATAACCTGTATCATTATCATCAGTAAGCTTATGAATTCTTGCCTTCATTTCTGCGGCAGCCTTATTCGTAAAAGTAACACACAGAATATTGCCAGGTCTGATACCTAACTCATTGACTAAATAAGCAAATCTGTGCGTTAAAGCTCTTGTCTTGCCGGAACCAGCTCCGGCAATCACTCTGATATACCCTTCAGTAGCTGTAACAGCCTGTATCTGTTCTTCATTTAATCCTTCTAATACATCATCAACCATACCTAAATTATACATGTTAAGATTGTTCTATGAATGAATTACGCATAGAAGAGATACATGGGAATGAAAGTTATATTCATGAAATAAAGAAACTGTATAACCGTAACTTTCCAATGGATGAAAGAATACCATTTGGAAGATTACTCAGAATGTTATCTGACACAAAGATCATGTATGCCTGGTTTGATGATAATACGCTTATCGGATTATCTGTTGTCTTTCTTTATAAGGATCTGGTTTATCTTGCCTATCTTGTGACAGAAGAAAAGTACAGAGATCATGGCTATGGTTCAAAGATACTGAAAGAACTGGAAACCATGTTTCAGGGACACAGGATTGTTCTGGATATGGAACAGTTGGATGATAAAGCAGATAATGCGGAAGAAAGAAGATCCAGAAGGGATTTCTATATCCGCAATGGATTTAAAGGTACAGGATACTGGTATTGTTTCTTTCATGTGAATTATGAATTGTTATCCTATGGAGGGATTGTGACAGGTAAGGAATACCATGATCTGATTGTGGAACACTGGGGAAAGATTGCGGAGAAAGCAGTGTTTCAGGATCATCCGTTCACTACATTGTAGTGTATGAGAGCCTTCATTAAGCCATCATTATCTATATCATCTGTTACATAAGATGCCTGTTTCTTTACTTCTTCTTCACCATTGCCAAGACATACAGAGATACCGCAGGCATGCATCATATCCATATCATTGAGTCCATCCCCGAAACACATGGCTTCTTCTTTATTCATGTGATAATGATCCAGTATCTTTTCTATGGCTATGCCTTTGGAACCGTCTTTGTTTGTTAAATCTACACCATACGGATTCCATCTTGTCATAAGTGTATGATGCAGATGAGAAATCATATCTTCCTGCTGTTGTATATTCAGATAAGCAGTTATCTGATAAACACGTTCTTTTAAGGATCTGTTTATATCTCCTAATGGAGGAAGAGGGGAGTCCACTGCCTTCTGGGCAATACGTACGGTTTCATTATGCATATTCATATACATATCTTTATTGGTAGAGGAAACTATCGGTATCTGATGCTTTTTACTGTAATCCAGTATTTCCTGTATATCTTCTTTATCCATCGGACAGTCAAATATGACAGTTTCTTTATCAAAACAGTAATGTCCTGTATATAGGGCATGACCATCAAAGCGGAGTACATGCAGGGGTTTAAGAGCATCAATTTCCTGCAGGTTTCTGCCTGTACAGGTAAATAGTTTAATACCTTTATCATGCAGTAAATGAAATGCTTTTACGGTACTTTCCGGTACGGAATTTGTTTTATGAGAAAGTACGGTTCCATCTAAGTCAAAGAATATGATTCTGATCATATGTAAATCATAATAAAAAAAGTATGGAATTTTCCATACTCAGTTGAAATGATCTTCGTTCTTATAATGTTTGGCACCCCACACGATACCAAATACTACGATGACAACGAGGATAATTAATATAATTGCTGTACTGGCTGTCATAATTCGCTCCTTGTTAGCTATATCTAACATCATCATTATAAGTTCAGAATGCATAATGTCAAACACTGAAAGTAAGAAATGTGGTATGTTTAATGATGTTTTGGAGAAAAACATGTTGAAGAAACTCAGATATATATTTCTTGTTACAGCAGGGACAGGGTTACTTGCCCTGGCAATAGATGTCTTTGCGATGCCGAATAATCTGATATTCGGTGGTGCAGCTGGATTATCATTGATTATCAGTCATTATATTCATATGGATATGGCTGTTATAACCGGTTTTCTGAATGTGATCTTTCTTGTTATGGCTTACTTTATGGTAAATAAGGAACTGATGATAGGGTCTGTATTATCCTCTGTTCTTTATCCTTTCCTGTTAGGTATGTTTGAAAATATTCCTGCCTTAACTCAGGTATGTAAAGATCCCATGCTGGCATCTGTAATCGGTGGATTATGCGGTGGTGCAGGCATCGGAATGGTAATGCTTGCGGGAGCTTCTAGCGGTGGTACGGATATCCTATGTGTTGTGATGCATAAGTATATGCATATGACTGTAGGTACTGCACTGAATCTGACAGATGGCATCATTATGTTAAGCCAGCTTCTGTTTAATCCTCCTGATCGTATCTTCTATGGCATCATCTATACATTATGTACTTCTCATATGATTGACTGGGTATTAATGCTAGGTAATCAGAAGGTAAGAGTAACAGTTATTTCTTCACATTATGAAGAAATACGCAAAGCATTATTAAAGGCAGATATAGGTGTCACAATGTATCAGATTGTGACAGGCCTTGATCAGAAACATGAACTGGCATGTGAAACCATCATCAATAAAAAGAATTTATCAAAGGTACAGAAAATCATAAAAGACGCAGATCCATCTTCATTCTCTTCTGTAGAAGAGATTAATGAAGTACATGGAAGAGGATTTACGCTTGCAAAGTATACAAAACCTCTGGACTTATAAAAAAGAACTCATGAGAGAATTTCATCAATTCTTTCAAAGAGTTCTTTTTCATCTGTATAAGCACAGATATGAAAATAAGGATCTCCTGTTAACATGGCACTTAATTCTGTCTCTGTATGACGATAGAAGATATAAACAGGTTTGTTATATCTTTCCGCATATGCCAGTTCATAGCCTACACCTAGAGAAGGATGTGTACATTCTGCTATAACAAGATCACATTCTCTTAACCAGGAAGTATCCTGATCATAGATTTCCTTATCATGATTTCCCTGTTCAAAAGCAGATAATGTAAGATCTCCTACATGTTCTGTTAATACAGTATCTGTTTTCTTAATGTGTTCAATCATACGGTGGTATCTTTCCGTATCATTCTGTCCACCGCGTATGGATCCGGCAAAGTATACTTTTTTATGCATTTGGTATATTCTTCTTTCTGTATCAATATTTTAGCAGGAGATAATACATATGGATGATCTGAATGAAAAAACACTGCATAAGGAATATCTGTTTGAAGGAGATATTATCAAAGTCAGGAAAGACAAGGCTGAGATGCCGGATGGACAGATAGTTCCAAGAGAAGTCGTAGAACATCCGGGAGGCGTGGGTATAGCCCTGGAAGATGATAATGGAAAGTTCTTCTTTGTGACGCAATGGCGGTATGCCCAGGAAGAAATCACCCTGGAATATCCTGCCGGCAAGCGTGAAAAAGGAGAAGATGATCTGTTAACTGCGAAAAGAGAGATTGTCGAAGAAACAGGATATGAAGGTACTGACTGGGTATATCTTGGTGAAATATATCCTACCCCTGCCTATGATACAGAAACAATCGGAATGTATTATGCAAAGAAAGGTAAGTTTTTAGGACAGCATCTGGATTCAGATGAATATATTAATGTATCTGAACTTACATTAGATGAAATAACCGATAGGATTATTTCAGGAGAAGTACATGATTCAAAAACCATATGTATGACATTTATGGTTAAGGAATTTAAGAAGAAAGGAAAGATCTGATATATGGATAAGATAGCAAGTTTTACAGTCAATCATTTAAAACTGGAACCAGGGGTATATGTTTCCCGTAAAGATAAAGTCGGTAAAGAGGTATTAACAACATTTGATCTAAGACTGACAGCACCAAACAGGGAACCGGTCATGAATACAGCAGAGGTACATACAATTGAACATCTGGGTGCTACATTCTTACGCAACGATCCAGAGTGGAAAGATAAAACCGTATACTTTGGCCCAATGGGATGCCGTACGGGTTTCTATGTGATCTTTGCGGGTGACTTAGAGTCAAAGGATATCATTGATGTCATAACAAGAATGTTTACATTCATAGTGAATTTTGAAGGTGATATCCCTGGTGCTAAGCCAGATGAATGCGGCAACTATCTGGATCAGAATCTGGGTCATGCCAAATGGTGGGCAGAGAGATATCTGAAGAATACATTACTGAATATTGATGATGCCCATATGCATTATCCTGAATAAACAGAAATCACTGGCACCTGCCAGTGATTTTAATAACCAGATGAACTCCTCTATTTCTTTTCCTGCGGCTTTATCATCCTGCCAGCGTCTGAATTTTAATCCTTCTTTGAAAATTTCATCAAAGTTGCAGTCTTCTACGTCCTTTCGGGTTTTTCCTCCTTCTGTTATTAATATTTGCAAGAAAAAGCCAAAACCCTCAAAAATTCTGAAGAAAATCAAATTTTTTGATAGGATAAATGAAAAAGATTATGAAAGGACATATATGAGTGTGAAATTTGGAATTATAGGTGCTATGGATGTAGAGACAGCATTATTAAAGTCTTCCATGCATATAACAGATAAGAAGGTAATCGCATCACAAGAGTATTGTGAAGGATACATAGGGAATACAGAATGTGTTGTTGTACAGTGCGGTGTAGGGAAAGTCAGAGCAGGTATGAGTGTACAGGTACTGCATGATATATTTCATGTAACCCATATTATTAATACAGGTGTCGCAGGATCATTGAATAACGATATCAATATAGGAGATATCGTTGTTTCTAAGGATGCAGTCTATCATGATGTCAATGCAGTGAACTTTGGTTATGCATTAGGAGAATTACCGCAGTCAGGTCATCTGTTCTATGAGGCAGATCAGGATCTTCAGAATGAGGCAATAGAGGCAGTAAAAAAAGCTGCCCCTGATGTTAAGCCATTTTCAGGAAGAATAGCCTCAGGAGATCAGTTTGTATGTACGAAAGATAAGAAAGAATGGATCAGAGATACCTTCCATGCGGATTGTACAGAGATGGAAGGATGTGCCATAGCTCAGGCATCTGTATTAAATCAGATACCATTTGTTATTATGAGAGCTATATCAGATAAGGCAGATGAATCCGTAGAAGAAAGCTATGATGTATTTGAAAAGAAAGCTGCAGAACATTGTGCACATATAGTTCTGTATATGCTTGAGAATCATCATTAATGTTTTGAATCTGTATGCAGGGCATGCAGTACTGTTATGAAACAGCAGGAACTTGCCAGCATCAGACAGCCGCTTATGGCATCATGATAAGCGGTATTTTTTAATGATGCTGTTTCATTGGCAAGATTAAGAGAATACTTTAATTTATAAAATGTTCTGATTGCCTTGAAGAGCGTATACACTGCACCAATGGATAATAATGCAGTTAAGATAACCAGGATAACAGTTGTAATAAATATCTTTGGATTAATTTTCTTGGGCATATGCATATTTTATATCACAGTTGCAGGAATGCGTGAATAAGGTAAAATAAATACGCTGTTTTACAGCCGAGAGTAGCGGCTACCTCTCGTTAATTAAAATAAGGAGATGATTTCATTGAGTATTAAAACATTAGTCCGCATTGCGATGACAGCTGCTATTTATACAGTTGTCACACTGGTTCTGGCACCATTATCCTATGGAAACCTGCAGGTAAGAATTTCGGAAGCGTTAACGATGTTACCGGTGATATGGAAGCCATCTATTGCAGGGGTTACCCTGGGATGTTTCTTAAGTAATCTGATTGGTGCTGCCATGGGACTGAATCCTACCGGATATCTTGATGCAGCAGTTGGAACGATTGCGACATTTCTTGCGGCATGGTGCACATGGAAGTTCAGAAATATCAGAATTAAAAATATACCGGTATTATCTGCCCTGATGCCGGCAGTATGGAACTTTTTATTTGTTGGAACAGAGTTAGCAGTACTGTATATGCCGGATCATATCATAATGGGTATATTGATAAATGGTACATGGGTTGCATTAGGAGAAGTAATAGCGGCAGTATTGGGTCTGTTTTTAATCAGAGCATTGGATAAACTGAATATCTTTAAATAACAGGAGTAAAAGAATGACTAAGAAGTTATTAATTACCTGTATCGTAATGTTTCTTGTGGTAATCGGTTTGGCAGGTTATGTATTCTTTGGCAAAGATAATAAAAAGAAAGAAGAAGAGACTGCCGCTAAAGAGAAGGTACAGGAAACAGCCACACCAGAACCTACCGCTACACCTTATGTTGGTGAAGTCAACGGTGTACTGAATCCTGAGTTTACAGATACAGACAGTCTTTTGTTACTGGCGAATAAGAAACATCCTCTGCCAGCTGGTTATGCACCAGATGATCTGGTGATTCCGGATGTACAGACCAATGGCAATACCGTATATATGGGACAGGAAGCTGCGGAAGCATTAAAGGAAATGTTTACTGCCGCTGCCAATGACGGGGTGACATTATTAGCAGGATCAGGATACAGAAGTGAAGATTATCAGAGAACTTTATATAACGGGTATGTACAGCAGTATGGGGTAGAAACAGCCGATACTATCTCATCCAGACCGGGATATTCTGATCATCAGACCGGTTTGGCTCTTGATATCTCTGATCATGATGGTGCTACGTATCTGACGCAGGATATGGAGAATACCCCGGAAGGACAATGGTTAAGAAAACATGCCCATGAGTATGGCTTTATCATGAGATATCCTAAGGGTAAACAGGATATAACCGGATATGCTTATGAACCATGGCATTTCAGATATGTAGGAAAAGAATGGTCTGAAAAGATATACAGTAAAGGTGAATTTGAAAGCTTTGAAGAATACTTCAATGTTTCAGGTGGAGACTACGCTGACTGACACTCCTTAACGGGAGTGTTTTTATATTCCTGATTAACTGTGTCTGATATTTTTATCAATTGTCATGAAACGGAATTACAGTTCCTTTAGATAGTATCTGTCGAAACAATCCTTTATATGATGCAGAAGGGCAATATGACATCTGTAACCGGATAAATAGTCTGTCAGTTATCCTTCTTTCATCTTATGATAGTACTGTCCATGAAGAATACAGATACAGTGATCAAAGAGATGGAAGAACTGCTGAATCAGTCTTTTCAAAGGAATATTCATGCCAGAGAAGATAATCTTCCGGTAGTGAACGGGTATTATACCGGTATATCTTCAGCAGTAAAGGCATTAGGATATCAGTATTATTATGATCATGACAGGTGCTGGTTTGTTATTCAGAAGGACCGGTATAAGAATAAGCCTTTTAAAGAGTATCTGACCTATACAGCTAGGATTGCAGATGGTCATTGGCGTATGATGATGAAGGAACCTCCTGATGATGAAGATTCAAAGAGATTAAGAGAATATTCTGTTATAGAAGGTATTGATGATGTTCTGTATATCTTTGACAGAAGACTGCAATGGATGCCTGATAACAGATGTTATACTGTAGTATCTGTAAAGAATCATGACATGTCTTAGGACAGCAGGAGAATATATCTCTTACTGTCTTTTTGAATGTTATAATAAAGCGTATGAATAAAGGACTTTTTATTACATTTGAAGGACCCGATGGAAGTGGTAAGACAACTGTATCTACAGCTGTATGTAAAAGATTACAGGAAGAAGGATATGATGTTGTCTATACCAGAGAACCAGGTGGTTCTGATATAGCGGAACAGATCCGCAGGGTTATCCTGGACCCGAAGAATACAGATATGGATGCACGTACAGAGGCATTGTTATATGCCGCAAGCAGACGCCAGCATCTTGTAGAGAAAGTACTTCCTGCTTTATATGCAGGGAAAACAATTATCAGTGACCGCTTTATTGATTCTTCTCTTGCCTATCAGGGTGTAGGCAGAGGCATAGGGATTGATGCAGTATATTCCATCAATCAGTTTGCGATAGAAGGACATATGCCGGATAAAACTATCTTTTTAAACATTGATGCAGAAACAGGTTTAAGAAGAATCAATGCGAACAGGAACTATCTGGACAGACTGGATCAGGAATCAGAGAACTTTCATGATAAGGTCTATGAAGGCTATAAGCAGGTTATTGAAAAGTATCGTGACAGAATGATTATTGTGGATGCTTCAAGAGATGTGGATACAGTGATTCAGGATGCCTATACAGCAGTGAAAGGACTCCTGGATGCTTAAGGAGATACTTAAGGACAGAGAAAAGAATGTATATGATGCACTGTATAATTCGATTAAGAATGACAGGATATCCAGTGCTTATCTTTTCTGTGGACAGACAGGATCTTTAAAGAAAGAAGCAGCGGTACTGTTAGCTGAAACAATCATGTGTCCGGAAGTAAAGCATGACTTTGCATGTGAATCATGTAATACTTGCCGGAGAATATATGAATCTTTTTATCCGACGGAAGAAGTAAAGAGTACAGGCGCACTGCAGCCGGTAAAACATGCGGATCTGATTTATCTTGATGGTACTAAGTATCCGGTATCCAAGGAAGATGTGGATGCGGTACAGGAACGTTTTTCCAAGACCAGTTCAGAAGAAGGAAATGGTCAGAGAGTCTATGTGATCAATGGGGCAGAGAATGCATCTGTGGCAGCACAGAACAGTATGCTTAAGTTTCTGGAAGAACCGGGTAAAGGCATTACAGCTATCTTAACGACAGATAATATTCATGCCTTATTACCTACGATTATATCCAGATGTACGGTATTGAACTTCAGGGCCGCAGATGATGTTTATCTGGAACAATTGGCAGTGAAGAAAGGTTTCTCGGAAGATGAGGCATATCTGGTATCACATGTGATACAGCAGGAGAGTGATCTGGATGCATTTATGCAGGATGGAGAAACAACTTCTCTGTATAAAAACATGGAAGGTATGCTGGAACAGTATCTGAATATGAAGGGTATGCGCAGAGATGAGTTTACCATTGACTATGAGGCTAACTGGAAGTCAAAGCTGAAGGACAGTACAGCCGCAAAAAAAGAGAATATGATACTGATCAGAGGGTTTCTGAGTTTATTGATGCAGTATGGAGAAGATGTTATTACCGGGTGTGACAAAGGACCGTCATGGTATCATAATGCAGTAAAGAGTGCATCAGGTGATAAAGAAGACTATGTAGGACTGATCCGTATAGCATCTCAAGAGAGAGATTTATGCAATCGTTACAATGATCTGCATCTGGTTGTCTATCAGACTTTCTACAGACTGGAGGAATATAACAATGAGCATGGCTTATGAAGATAAAGAAACAGAAGTAACTGCAGAAAAGTATACGTATTCTGTAGTTGTCAGATTCAGAGGAGAAGGAAAACCATACTCCTTTGGCAGCTATGAGGATGATTTCCATAAGGAAGACTGGGTAGTTGTAGAGACACAGCAGGGCATGGAAATGGGACAGGTACAGGCAGATGCCTTATCTGTACAGAGATATTCCTTAAGAATGCCTACCCGTCCTGTATTAAGAAAAGCTACAGAATCTGATCATCAGGATTATCAGGATAATCTTGAAAAGGAAAAGGAAGCATTTGATATATGCAATGAAGAAATAAAGGATCTGAATCTGGATATGCATTTATTAAGCGCACAGTATACATTAGACAGATCAAAGATCTTATTTGTGTATCTGGCAGATCAGAGAGTAGACTTCAGAGAATTGTTGAAAAGATTAGGTGCCAGACTGCATTGCCGTATCGAGTTACGTCAGATCGGTGAAAGAGATAAGGCCAAGATGACTGGCGGCATAGGTATGTGTGGCATGGAATTATGCTGTTCCAGATTCAAGTCACACTTTGATGTCATATCTATTAATATGGCAAAGAACCAGCTGCTGGCATTGAATATTGACAAGTTAAGCGGTATGTGCGGGAAGCTGAAGTGCTGTCTCAAGTATGAAGATGCGGATTACAGAGAGATGACCAAAGGTCTTCCGAAGATGGGCAGTCAGGTTGAGTATGAAGGTGACATATATCGTATCACCAGCATGAATGTCATGTCTGATGAAGCCAAACTTGAGAATCGTGATGATGTCGTATTCGTGACTTTGGAAGATTTAAGAGAGAAGGCTATTCCTCGCAAGGGTGTTGTCATGAAGTCCAAGAAAAATCCGGATGGACATAAGAGTGTCAGAAAGACAGTTCATAACAATGCGCATGAGGATGCTTCAAAGAATAATCATGTTTCTTATGACTTAGAGACATCTGCCAAGGAAGAGCCAAAGAAGGAAGTACGTTCCTTTGGCAAGAAGGCCAATACGGATAATAAGCATCCGAATAATAAGAAACCGAATCAGAGAAGAAATCCAAGACATGAAGAAAAGCGTCCGGAAGGAAAGAATGTTACAGTCAGAACCTTCGGTAAGAAGAAGGAGGAAAAGTGAAGAGACAGAAATCGTTTGAAAATAACAAGCCAACCCTGTTTCTGGTTCCTACTCCGATCGGTAATCTTTCCGAGATGAGTCCAAGGGCATTGGAAGTATTGAATCAGGTGGATGTGATTGCCTGTGAAGATACCCGGACAAGCGGAACGCTGTTAAAGCATTTCAATATATCCAAAAGACTCATTGCTTATCATAACTTTAATGAAGAAAGCAGTGCGAAAGGTATACTTCAGTTATTGGAAGAAGGTAAGAATGTCGCATTGATATCTGATGCAGGATATCCATTGATCAATGATCCTGGTCAGAGAGTGGTCTTTGAGATCACGGAGGCAGGTTATAATGTTGTGCCTGTATCAGGGCCTTCTGCTTTCTTAGATGGTCTGGTAGCTTCAGGCCTGGTGGCCCAACCGTTTCTCTTTATCGGTTTCCTGCCGCAGAACACTACGGACCGAAACAAGAAATTACAGTTCTATCAGGATTATCCGATGACGATGGTATTCTATGAAGCACCGCATCGTATTAAAAAGATGTTAACAAGCTGTCTGGATATCCTTGGTGACAGACAATGTGTCATTGCCAGAGAACTGACAAAGGTACATGAAGAGTTTCTAAGAGGAACTGTTTCAGAGATGATCGAAGTATCTGATGATCTGAAGGGTGAAATGGTTATCATCATGGATGGCAATCATGAAAACAAGAAAGATGAAATTGATCTTTCCATGATTCTCAATATGGTACAGTCATCAGTACAGGCAGGTATGAGTACAAGAGATGCCATTAAGGAAGCTTCTTTGAAAACCGGTGTATCAAAGAATGTAATTTATGATGCAGTTAATGAAACAAAGCGCAGCTGATGGCACAGTGATGTCATTTTGTTGTATGATAGTAACTATAACGGGGGAATAAATATGTTTGATGATCCTGAAATTGATAAGCTGATTATTTATGCATTACTGGGTATGGTCCTGGTGCTTGGCATTGCGGTGATTGTACTTGGTATACGCAGGAATACATATTACGTTGATGATTCTGACAGAGAGATTCCACCTGCTGGAAAGAAGAAGCCTTCTAATCAAAGACCTGTACAGCAGCCGCGCAGAGTTGAACAGCCTGCCATACAGGAAACAGAGGCTATGCAGAGGCCTCCAGTACAGCCTCAGCAGGCTCAGCCAAGACCTGTAGACCAGACACTGGATGTTCCATGGCAGAGTGCAAGTGAAGATAAGAAACTGCTTGGTGTACTTGTAAAAGTATCAATTGGTGATCAGGTATGGGAGAAAGAGATTACAAGATTACCTTGCTTAATCGGCAGAGAATCCATGTCCTGTGATCTTGTGGTCAGTGAACCGGCTGTTTCCAGAAAGCATGCAAGATTTATTGAAAACAATGGCAATCTCTATATTGAAGATGTATCAGAACATAATGGTACATACCTCAATGGAGTCAAGCTTCCGTCTCTGGGCAAAGCGCGTCTTCATGAAGGAGACAGAATCAATCTTGGCAGAGCTGAGATCATTGTCGAAAAGTTTATCTATTAATTTCAGAAAGGACTGTTTACTTTACAGTCTTTTCTTTTATGATGAATAAAAGAAAGAACAAACGTATGAAGAAATGTCCGTATTGTGGATTTGAAAATAAAGATGATGCCGTATTCTGCGGAGGATGCGGGAAAGAACTTCCGGTAGAAAAGATACCTGTGGAAGAATTACAGAAACTGGCTTTTGCGTACACCGGCAGTAAGACAGCAGCCGAAACAATCAGTCAGAATGCATCAGATAATAAAGCGGTCAGAAAAGCATCCATTGCCTGGATTCAGGAAAGATATCCTCTGTTTAAAGATATTGTTGTTTCAGATGATACATCCCCGTTGCTAGAAGAATTAACAGACTGGGATACCCAGTTAAACGCAATGGATTATGAAGAGAGAATTGTATCTTTAATGCATTGTGTGGAGAAACTTTCTGTTTCAGATATTTCATCTGAATTATCTGTCAGTGAAGACTATGTCAAAGGACTGTTACAGGATGCTTATAACAAGGCACAGGGTAAACCTGCAAGAAATGTAAAGCCTCATGTCACAGAAAAAAAAGAACCTGAAAAGAAACAAGAAAAGAAGAAAAAAGAGAAAAAAGAAAAGACAAAGAAAACAGAACATAAGCTTTCCTGGAAAGTAAAGGTACAGATAGTAATAGCGGTTATTATTGCGGTTGTTTTAGGTGTTTTCTTCGGCACAAGAAGCTATGGCAATACACAGTATGAAAGTGGTATATCTCTTTTAGATCAGAAGAACTATAAGGGTGCTGTGACTGCTCTGGAAGATGCGAAGAAGTTCGGCCATGGTAATGAAGATGTACTTTTAAAGCTTGGTGAAGCCTATTATGGGGATGGTCAGTATACAGAAGCTGTTTCTTCCTTGGAAGAATATCTGAACAGTCATGCAGGTTCCAATACCGCAAAGAAGGATCTTGTAAAGGCTTATGAGAAATGTGCGGATCAGGCATTAAAGAATTCTGATACTAAGAAAGCAGAATCCTACTTACAGAAATCTTACAGTACTGTACAGAATGAATATACGTATATCCGCATGCAGGCAGTTAAGAGTGAAGATGGTACATTTACAGATAAGTCCAGTGGTGCTGTTTATGATAAGTATGGCAGACCGGTTAACGTCAGTTTATATGATGACAATGGAAACAGACTGTATCAGGTGGAAATATCCTATCAGAAGGAACATATTTCCAGGATGGAAGAATATACGATTGATGGCGCAAAGAAGACCATTGTCAAAGATATTCCGAAAGATGGAAACATCACTGTAAACTGGCTTTACAGTGATGACAGTCCGATACAATATAATGTCATATCAGAGGTCATGGAAGATAATCTGCTTTCCAGGAAGACTATCTATGATGGTTATGAAACAGATACATATACATGGTCTTATCAGATGAGTAATAAGAAGCCTGTTACAGCTGTTATAGAAACAGATAACAGTGAGATGAAGGAATCTTACAGTTATAAGAATAATCAGTTATATACCGTAAGCATAGATACAGAAGAAGGCACATATACTTACACATATTCTTATGACAATAAACAGTTAAAAGAGATCAGTATCCAGAAGGATAAGAAAAAGGGAATGATTACATACAGTTATGATGAGGATGGTAATCTTACCAAAGTAAAAGAATCCGGAAACATAACAGATGATGTGAATCCGGATCCTTACAGTGGTAATCGTACGATTACATATACATATGCCTCAGATGGAACACCTATGACCTGTACTGTTACAAGTAAAAAGGAAACAGTCGGTCAGGGTATCTATGTCAGAAATACAGGCTGGATTATGCTGTATCAGTAATGAAGCTGCTGCTTTGTACTTTCCATAAGCAATGGTACTTCCGTCAGTAACATGACGATCCATCCGGCAAGATTCGCCCATGCGAATACTAGGATATCCATCTGATGAAAGATATGTACAAGTACAAAGGCACAAGCTATTCTTCCTGTCATATTCATGAAGGTAGAAAGTAATGTTACCTTAAGGTCACCTATGCCTCTGAACCATCCCTGTATACCATTGGTAATACCCGGGATGATATAGAGAAAAGCCATCATATGAATGTATCTTGTACCCATGGATATGATTTCTGATGCATTGGCATCACTCCTGTTTACAAACAAAGAGAGTATTGGTCTGGCAAATATCATGCATAACATTCCTAACAGGAATGCATATAAGACTTCTAACAGTAAACCTGTCTGGAAGCCTTTTTTCATTCTGTTCTTATAACCGGCACCCTGGTTCTGGGCAAGCAATGTCGTCATGGCATGACCGATATTCTGTTCTGGTGTATAGGCAAAATCATCGATACGGTTTACAACGTTAAATGCCGCAATAATAGATATACCCATCACATTCCCCATCTGATTGACAAGTGACTGGATAATCACTTTTCCGATCTGTAATACTGCCTGCTGCATAGCGGATGTAAAGGAATAGGCGGCAGTCTTACGGAATAAGCCCGGATCAAAGACAAACCACTTCTTGCCAAGATCTAACACCGGTACTTTCTTATGAATATATACTGCACAGAATAAAGCCGAAAGAAACTCAGATATGGATGTGGCTAAAGCACATCCATTGACTCCCATATGAAATACAATGACAAATACTAGATCCCCGGCAACATTGATAAGAGCAGACATGCCTAAGAACAGTAAAGGTGTATGACTGTCTCCAAGGGAACGTAATGTATTGGCATAGAAGTTATACAGGAATGTGAATAACAGTGCTGCCATAACAATACGCAGGTAGGATGTACTTTCCGTTAAGATAGAATCCGGCACATGAATCATCCGCAGAATAACCGGTACAAGCGGTATTAATACAACCGTGACAATGATAGAAAAGACACTGCCTCCTGTGAATGTAGTAGATACCTGACGGGCTAGCTTATCATAGTTTTTTTCTCCATATTCATGACTCATTAGGATACTGGCACCCATGCACATGCCCGATATGAATAAGATAGCTATATTCATGATCGGATTGGCAGTACCTACCGCAGCCAAGGCATCAGAAGACACAAAACGTCCGACAATGATGGAATCTGCGGCGTTATACATTAACTGCAGAAGATTCCCCAGAACTAATGGAATCGTAAACGATAACAATAGTTTCGGTACATTGCCGGATGTCATGTCTTTTGTCATAGAGACAATGTTAGCACTATATTTTATTTCCTGAAATCTTTGTTTCCATCATCAAACTGCATGTTACGGAACATATAATCTGTTTCATCTGTTACGGCGGCAGGAGATGGGAAATATACAGTACCTACTGCATTATTTGTAATCTTATGGAATACAGAATGCCATGCCTTCTCATCGATATCTTCTCTGATGAGTACATCTCTGTCATCGGCAGGAATGTTTCTTTCATAGAGATCCGTGCATTCATGAAGCCATACACCACCTCTGGTTAAGGAACCGGTAACGGTATAGCTTCCTCCTTCTTTCATCTGCATGGATAAAGCTTTCAATATCCCTGATACAAGAATCATGCCCGGAATATAGTCTAACGGTACACCATTGAGATTCACCGGATGTTCTTTGGATCCATTGCGTACGGATAAACCGGTAATATCTTCTGCACAAGGTGCCCATCCCGGTCTCTGTCTCCAGACAGTATCCGAGAAACATACCAGAGAACCATAGATAACATTCGGATTGAGTTTATGTATGTCATCTATACCCAGACCGAAATGATCCAGACATCCATCCTGATAGGAAGAGATAACGATATCTGCTTCTTTGACTAACTGTTTAGCTTTCTCTAATTGTTCAGGAATATTAAAGTCAAGCTGTATGGAATGCTTGCCTGCCCATCCATCTAATTCCAGCATTGCCTGTTCCTGATGCATGAACTTTCCTCTGCGTATCATCAATACATCCGCACCCTGTTCGGCAAGTAATCTTGTACATGCCGGTCCGGCAATGATATGGGTCAGATCCAATACCTTAATACCGGATAACGGACCTTTCTTTGGATCATATGGTCCAAATGATTTCTTATCTGTATCTGCTGTTTTCACTAATCTGTATAAAGGCATTTCATTAACAGCTTTACCTACTTCTGTATGATCCCATTCATCTCTTGTCCGTAACATACAGCCGCAGGCACCATCTGCAAATACCTGTTCCTCTAATTCTTCTGCATTCCACTTTGATATGGCTTTAGCTGTTGTTACTTTATCCATTGGTAAGGAAGTAAAGACAAACTGATCAGGATCTTTATCAATGCCTAATGTCTTCATGATCTTTCTCTTCTGTGACTCATAGTAAACATGGGCAGAGAATAAACGGTTATCTGCAGTCTTGTATTTATAGAAACTGCCATTCAATGCATTGTCTACTCTGATAGCACTCTTATATCTGCTGTCGATGAATTCCTTGTTTCCATCATAAGCACACATATACAGTCTGATAACCTGTAAACCGGCAAAGGCAGTATCACAGATAACCGGAACAGGTTTATGATCCGGATTACGCATCTGTCCGATGCTTTCTGCCATAGCTGCATCCAAAGCAAGTACAGCAGCGGCTGGTCCGGTCTGTAATACATTCTCATCTTCAAACAAACGATTCACTGCTTCTAAGCGCAGCTTCAGTAATACCGGTTTTAATACACCCGGAAATGGATTATGGGTAAAGCATGCCTTGAGAAACTGATTCTTACGTTCTGGTGATACATTGAAGATAACCGGAATATCCGGATACAGTCCGGTCTTATCCTTCAGGTCTTTGTAACAAATGGCAGCCTGTTCTGCCTTCTTACGCATGATATTCATATGATTTACCTCTGATATATATCTGTACTTATTATTTCATACTTTCCCCTTACAAGCGTATAATTCTGAAAGAAAGAGGAGATTATTATGAATATACAGATCAGAGAATATAAACATTCAGATAATAAGGATGTTACAGATATATGGAATCAGGTAGTGGAAGATGGCAATGCCTTTCCTCAGGAAAAGCCTTTATCTTATGAAGCAGCGGATGCTTTCTTTATGAATCAGACCTATACCGGTACAGCGGTAGATACAGATACCAGTGAAATTGTAGGTATGTATATCCTGCATCCTAATAATGTAGGCAGATGCGGACATATTGCCAATGCGTCCTATGCCGTAAGAAAAGATATCAGAGGAGAACATATAGGTGAGAAACTTGTAAAAGACTGTTTACAGAAAGCCCATGAAAAAGGATACAGAATTCTGCAGTTTAATGCAGTAGTCAGTAATAACATTCATGCCATTCACTTATATGAAAGACTTGGATTTACTAAGATAGGTACAGTACCTGAAGGTTTCCATATGCCTGATGGTACGTATCAGGACATTATTCTTTTCTACCATGCAGTGTAATGCATGGTATTTTCTTTTGTTTCATAAGGAATTGCATAAGTGTAATGATATAATGCTTAGGCAAGGGGATTTTTATGAAAAAAGTGATTCCGATGATTCTGGGACTTGCAATAACATGCAGTATTCCCGGTGTACATACTGTTTACGCTGATGAAGAAGATAAACCTTCTTCTGATCTGCGTATTCTTTTTACAAATGATTTACATGACCGTATTCTTTCTTCCAGTACCGTACAGTCTGATAATACTGTCATACGGACAGGTGGATATGCTTATTTAGCTAAGGCAATAGAAGATAACCGTAATGACAATACGATTGTATTAGATGGAGGAGACTTCTCTACCGGTGGTGTATTCAATGAACTGTTTGAAGATGAAGCACCGGATCTTACTTTAATGGGTAAGATGGGATATGACGCAGTTTCCTTAGGTGATGCCGAGTTTGATTATGGAACAACATCACTTGCGGAAATGCTGAATTCCGCAGAATATGCGCCGGATGTCATAGCTTCCAATATTGAATATGGTGATGACAGTGGTTCTGAAAAGCTTGAAAAAGCCATGAACCGCAGAGGTAAAACCACAAAGATTATTGATAAGAATGGTATTAAAGTCGGCATCTTCTCAGTGATTACAGATGATACTGCCAAAGAGATATCTGATTTGGGTGATGTATCTTTTACAAGAGCGAGAAGAGCTGCCAGAAATGCAGTAAAGGATCTGCAGGATGAAGGTGCTGATTATATCATCGGTCTTGTTCATGGCGGGAATATTGAGGAAACAGATGACAGTGCTGTTGAAGATATTGCCTCATCTGTTGATGGCATTGATCTGATTATCAGTGGTCATAATCATACTGCATTTAAAAAGGCAGAAACAGTCAATGATACATCTATTGTAAGCAGTGGATGCTATGGTGAAAATCTTGGCGTAGTGGACGTGGATTATGACAGTAAGAACATTGATTATCATCTTGTAAAGATCGATACGGATGGTGAAAAGGATCAGAGTATTGATGATGCCATCAGTGAATATCAGAAGAAGGTACAGGAAGACTTATTCAGTCCATATGATATTCAGATGACTGATACGGTTGCTCAAAGCAGTTTTAACTTTGATCCGATTTCAAAGAATTACACCGGATTAACTGGGAATAATACCGGAGATCTCGTCGCAGATGCCTTTGCGAATGCATACAGTGACTGGTATGAAAACTGGTACACTGAATGGTCAAGAAATCGTGCCCAGAGACTGGAAGCTGCGATTGAAAAAGAACAGAAGAAACAGTCTGAAAAAGCAGAGGCACAGGCTTCTTCTGCGCCAGAAGAAACAGAAGAATCTGATGCAACACCAGAACCATCTGAAGCTCCTGAAATCACTGCTATCCGTAATGAAAGACCAGGTATTCGTGAGACTGCGGTAGGTATTGCGGTAAAGGGAATGATTAACGATACCTTCTATGAAGGAGATATCAATGCGTCAGATGTATATAACGTTGTCGGTAATGGTGTCGGTACAGATGGCTCCAATGGTACATCACTTGTTCTGTTATTCTTAAAGGGATCTGATTTAAGAGAATTAGCGGAATATGATGCGACCGTAGGAAAGACAGATGATCCTGCGGATCAGATGTTCTTCAGCGGCATGAAATATGATTATTCGGATTACCGCATGGATTATAATCATGTTGAAGAAGTATATGTCAAAGCTGTATCTGATTACTATATTCCGGTAGATAATGATGCATATTATCCGGTTATTACGAATCTGGAAGTGGCAGAACGGTTAAAGAGACTGAATGATATAACCAATGGAAAGTTATCTGTAACATTCTATGATGAAAATCAGAAGGAAATCACAGATCCGGATAAAGCTGTATTAAAAACAGAAGATGGATATGAAGTAAAGGAATATACTGCCTTGATTTCCTATATGCATGATTTTGAAAGAAATGATGAAGATATTCCATCTGTACCAGCTACCTACAGCAAGGCAAGAGTCGTCAAGAATATAGACAGAGATTTCTCTCTGATAACATTCTTCAAGAATACATCCTCTTATGCATTACACAGATATATTCTCATATTAGTCATTATTGCGGCAGTAATTGCGGCATGGAAGCTTGGCTTCTATAGTATCAGAAGAAAGAAATAATGAATCGGAAAGGAACAGAACCATGAGTGAACAGCAGGAAATTAAATTAACCCTGGATCCACAGGATGAAAGTGAAACAGCACCTGCCCAAGAAAAACAACCTGAAGTAAAGAATGAGCCTGCAGATCAGATAGAAGAAGCAGGAAAGAATCTCAGTGAGGAAGAGAAGAAAACCGTAGACGACTTTGCGGAAAAGATAGATATTACGCAAAGCAATACAGTTCTTCAGTATGGCTCTGCGGCCCAGAAGAAGGTATCTGACTTCTCTGATACAGCCTTAAAGAATGTACGTACAAAAGATCTTGGTGAAGTAGGTGATTTATTAACCAATTTAGTCACTGAATTAAAAAACTTTGACACAGATACTACTGAAAAGAAGGGATTCTTCTCAAATCTCTTTGACCGCAGCAGCAACTCTATGAGCAAGTTCCAGGCAAAGTATTCAAAGGCAGAAAGCAATGTAGATAAAGTATCTGACATGCTGGAAAAGCAGCAGATTGTACTGTTAAAAGATATTGCTTTATTAGATCAGTTATATGAAAGAAACCAGCAGAATACAAAGGAACTGACTATGTATATTCTTGCCGGAAGAAAGAAACTGCAGGAAGTCAGAAGTACACAATTGCCGGCATTAACAGCCAAGGCAAAGCAGTCTGGTTTACCTGAAGATGCCCAGGCTGCCAATGATCTGGAACAGGCATGTGTGCGGTTTGAAAAGAAACTGTATGATCTTGAGTTAACCAGACAGGTATCGATACAGATGGCTCCACAGATCAGAATGGTACAGAATAATGATACGGTTATGACGGAAAAGATTCAGTCAACATTAGTCAATACCATTCCATTATGGAAGAATCAGATTGTTCTCTCTTTGGGTATCCAGCATTCCAAAGAAGCAATGGAAGCACAAAGAGAAGTATCCAATATGACAAATGAACTTCTCAAGAAGAATGCGGAAACACTGCATCAGGCAACTGTAGATACAGCCAAAGAGTCTGAAAGAGGTATTGTGGATATTGAGACTCTCCAGCATACCAATAAGGAACTGATCTCTACCTTAGATGACATTCTGAATATTCAGAAGGAAGGCAGAGAAAAGAGGCAGGCTGCTGAACAGGAACTGAACCGGATAGAGAATGAACTTTCTGATAAGTTATTGGAAATCAATTCTGATAAGGCAGAGACAAAGTAAGTATTTGAGGGATAATATCCCTCTTTTTTGATACATGAGCAAAAATCATCAATAAATTGCAACAAAAATCGTCAACAAAACACAGCAAAAATCGTCAAAAAATTTGAACAAAAATCGTCAATTTGCTAAAGTATAGCTATGAAATACAGAAAAAGAATTGCGGATACACTGCTTGAAAATAACCTCAGATCATTCGGAGGTGTATTAATTGAAGGCGTAAAGGGATGCGGTAAAACAACAACTGCAAAGCAGCAGGCTAAAAGTATAGTAGAGTTTGAAGATGAGGATGAAAGAGATAATCTGCTTGAGATAGCTGCGGTTCATCCATCGGATTTGCTGAAGGGAGAAAGACCCCGTTTGTTTGATGAATGGCAGGATGCACCGAAAATATGGGGTGCAGTACGTAAATCCATTGATGATGAGCAATTGATCGGTGCATATATCCTTACTGGTTCTTCATCCAATAAAGTAAAAACACCACATACCGGTACTATGCGCATTACCAGAATGAAAATGTATCCAATGAGTCTATATGAAAGTGGTGATTCCAATGGATCTGTTTCATTAAAAGAACTGTTTGATCATCCTGATGAATTTACCTACTGTAAGTCAGATCTGGATATTGACCGCCTGAAATATGTTATCTGCAGAGGCGGCTGGCCAAGCACATTTAATATTCCTCAGGATCAGGATAAGCTCCGTGTGGCACAATCATTATTCAGACAAACGTATACCGTCGATATTAACAATATTGATGATAAAAAACGTGATCCCGAAAGAACAAGGCAAATACTGCGATCTTATGCACGCAACATATGTACATTAGCCACAAAGAAAACAATTCTGGCAGATGTTTCACAGGCCAGAGAAACAAGTGTTAATACATTGAATGATTACATTGAAGCATTGGAAAAATTAAATATTATCAATGATGTTGATGCATGGAATCCTGCGATCAGATCAAAAACAGCTATACGGTCTTCAGAAAAAAGAAATCTTGTAGACCCATCTGTTGCGGCAGCGGCATTGGGAATTTCGCCGGACTATCTTTCCAGAGACTATCAGATTTTCGGATTCTTGTTTGAATCATTATGCATCAGAGATCTGAGAGTATATTCAGAAAAGCTTGGAGGATCTGTATCTTATTATCATGACCGCAATGATGTAGAGGCAGATGCAGTTGTTCACCTTGAGGATGGAAGGTTTGCATTAATTGAAGTGAAACTCGGCTCAAATGAAATAGAAAAAGGCGCAAAGAATTTAAATACCATAGAGCGGCTGATAAAAGAGAAAAATGAAAAAGAGCGTCAGAATCCAATGAGGGTACCGGATTTAAAGATTATATTAACCGGGACAGAGTATGGATATCGTAGACGGGATGATGTGCTTGTGATTCCAATCGGATGTTTAAAAGATTAATGTGATTTGCATATAAAAGACTATCTGTAACAGATAGCCTTTTATAATACTTAATCAAGTTTTACACCAAAGCTGGAACCATTATCCGCAATCCATTCATTGTCGCCAATGCGGTACCATGTATATCCGCCAGATTGTATTGTTTCATAGATTGTAACTTTATCTCCCGGATATACATTTTTACCAGTATCTGTACCAGCACCGGTAGAAGGAGAATTACGTACATTGATATCCTGAATCTTTGCGGAAGCGTTGATGTATACCGTACCTGTTTTGGTGGCGGCAGTAGGAATCGGTGTCTCTGTTGGTACAGGTGTTTCTGAAGGAACAGGAGTAGATTCTGCTGTTTCTGCCGGTTTTGGTGTAGAGACAACCTCAGCTTTATCATTATCATCCGGTTTTTCTGCCTGTTCTAAAAACGGAATCTGGAAGCCTGTATGATCATAGAGGAAACTATTGATATTCTTGCCAAATACAATACCACAGAATACAAGTGCAGCTACTATTACTGCCACAATGATAATGATAAGAAGAGTCTTGGAATGCTCTTCATAGGCGGCTTGTTCCTCTTCTTCATAAGATGTATCAGTATTATAAGGATTTGTTGATCCATAGGGATCTGTATTATATGGATTGGTGTAGCTGTTTGTATCATATGGGTTCTGCGTGTAGTCTGGTTGTGTATCTTCAGGACGGTTATATACATCTGTTGCCTGATTATCTACTGTATTTTGATCAGATGATACAGATATCTGATCTGTATCTTCATCAAATACCGGGCTTCCACAATAGGGACAGAATTTTACGTCGTCATCTATTTCCTTACCACAGTTTGTACAATATCTCTTAGCCATAAAAATCCTCCAAACAAGCAACTCAATTATAAATGAAAGCCTGCTGTTTGTATCCCAAATCCTTATGGTCTTATTTTGAAAACAACTTCAAACTTTCAGAAAATATATGAAAATACTATAAGGATTCACAAATACTTGAAGAAAGAATCAGTCTGATGCTTTAGAATATATTTATAGAAAAAAATTAACTGAAATGTTTAAAAAGGATTCAAAGCTTCGTCTATATAGTGAAAGGGGAAAGATCTTATTTTAAATAAGACCAGTTTAAGTCCATGAAATGTCCGAATTGTGGAAGTGAAATCAATGATAATGCCAGATTCTGCCCGGTATGCGGTGCACCTCAGAATCCTCAGCAGACGCCAAATTCTGGTGCTGCGTCAGGCAAACAGAATCAGCCGCCGGTACAGCCTTCTCAGCCTCAATACCAGCAGGCTCCACAGTACCAGCAGTACAATCAGTCCCAATACCAGCAGCCGGTGAATAACCAGCCTCCAAAGCCTAAGAAGAACAAGAAGGTAATTATTATCATTGTTGTGATTGCTATAGCAGCAGTGGTTGTACTCTACCTGCTGTTTGGCAGAGGCAAGGCTATCAGTGTTACAGAGGGTGTAGAACCTACATTCTCCGGTGGTAATGGATATGGATATGTAAGTATGGATACAGATGTTCCGGATACATCCAAGAATCAGGCTGCCAAAGATTTTGAAGATCAGTTATCACAGGCAACAGGTGATTCTATTGGTGATCTTTTATCTGGAAATGCTTCTGTAGGCAAAGGTAACAAGACTGCGGCAATGTATCAGTTCGCAATGTCTCTTGACTGCAAGTGGGAAGATGAAGATGGTAAGGAAGTAAAGCAGGGCAAGCTTAAGAATGATGACAAGGTTGTCTATGCATGCACATATAACAAAGATGCAGGCAAGAAGGCAGGCTATCGTTTTACAGATCTGAAGACTACTTATACGGTAAAGGGTTTAAAGAAAATCAAGGATATCGATGTCTTTGAAAATGTAACTGTAGACTGGAAATTAGATGGTGACGATGCAGAGCCTGAGATAACTGTAAAAGATGGCACTGACCAGCAGAAAGAACAGGAAAAAGGAACTGTCACTTATGATTATGACTATTCATCTGATGGTACTGTAACAGTAACTGCCTATATTAACCAGGAAAGTCTGATAGATGATGGTTATCATGCGAAAGGTCTGGATGATATTGATGGCAAACTCACGAAAGATTATGACATTGGTGCGCAGCCTGTAGAAATAACCAATACATCTGATCCGGATGCGTTAGCGGCAGCCCAGAAAGTGACAGATCCATTAATCAAGCAGGATATTGCGTCATGTAATAATACTTTGTCAGAAGAAACCTATGACAGTGACACAGATACTCCATTAACAATCAAAGATGGTGGATACACTGTGAAGGGTCTTGATGATGACTGGTATGGCATGGATGTTGTCTATAATGTAACTGCAGGCGGACTTACTTTTGAAAGAAGTTATAGTGTTGCAGTATATAAATTTGCGGATGGTACATATAAGGCTGTATCTATAGGTGATGATGATGAAGACAGTAATTCTGTTAGCTGCCAGGTATATGTCAGTGATTACGATGATACATACACATGGAATTAATGTAAGGAGAAATATATGTTTTGTACAAATTGTGGAAAGAAAATACCAGACGGAAGTAAATTCTGCGGATACTGTGGCGCAGATCTGAGCGATGCATATGTAAAACCTGCAGGATCGCAACCACAGGAACCAAATACAGAAGGAAAGGCACCGGTTGATGTGAAACCGGAAGTAAAACAGGAAACTGTCAAACCGGCACAGGGATTAAAAACAGAAGTACTGGCAAGACCTTCTGAACCAAAGAAAGAGGAAGTAAAGCCGGTAGTACCGGCAGTATCTGAGAAAAAACAGCCGGAACATCCTCAGCAGACTTCTCAACCACAGTACCAGAAGCCTCCGGTACAGCCTTCTAAACCTCAATATCAGGCTCCACCGGTAAAACCTGCCCCTAAGGCTTCCCAGCCTCAGTATCAGAAACCACCGGTTAATCCGAATCCTCAGTATCAGAACCAGCAGAGACAACAATATAATCAGGCCCAGTACCAGCAGGCTCCGCATTATCAACAGCCGTATAATCAGCCTCAATACCAGCAGAATTCATCTGTTTCAGAGGCTGACTTCAAACTTTTAACCAAGTGCTTTACAAGTCCATATGCGGATATCACACTTTCTCCGATTGTATCTGTCATTGTATTCGTGGCAGTATTCCTCATTAACTGGCTGTCATTCTTCGGTATCTTCAGCAATGGCCTTGCGGTAACACTTGTTGTATTGGCAGGCATGTATGTACTGGAATACATAGACAGAGGAGCTTCTTCTACTTTTGCACAAACAACCGGTAGAATTGCTTTCCATCTTGTTCTTCCTGCCACAATCATGTTAGTCGCAGGATTGTGCGGAAGGCTTTTCCTGAATTCTGTTTCCAGCTTTGCGTTTGGCTATGGATCAGGTTCTTCATTCCCGGATCTTGGCACCTTGTTATTCATGTTATTCTTCATGGTATTGTCAATAAATTCCTTTGTGATCATTCAGACACATGGCTTAAAGAAGAAGACAACAGGTGCTGTATATGCCTATATCATTGTCATTGCACTGATTATTGTCATATGCCTGGCTATTGTATCGGTAAGCTCTATTAAGAGTGGATATGACAGTCTGACTTCATTATTTTAAAAGAGATCAAACCAGGACTTCTGAGAGGTTCTGGTTTTTCTTGTTGTAGTACTTCATTATGATATTGAAGTTGAAATGAAGTTATATTGAAGTTGAAATGAAGTTGAATTGAAGTTGAATTGAAGTTGAAATGAAGTTGAAATGAAGTACTTCAATAAGAGAATGAAGGTAAAAAACAATTCTGAAATACTGTCTGTAGTAACAAGAATGTCTGTGCTTTATTTGCTATAATCATATAAACAGCGAGGGCATAAAGTATGAAATGCTGGAAATGTGGAAAAGAAATTCCGGATGACAGGAAATTCTGTGGATATTGTGGCGCAGAGGTGAAAACAGATGAGAAAGAAACATCTGTTTTAAAAGATGAAAAGAAGGAAGAACCTGTTTCTGTAGAAGAGACATCTGATAATAAAGATACTTCTGTAGAGAAATCAGTTTCTTCTGACACCTTGGAAAAAGACACTGCTAAAGTACCTTCCAAGGAAGATAAGAAGGAAGCTGTTGATAAACAAGATGAAACAGAATCTGAAGAATCTCCTGTTCAGACAGATGAAAGTAAAAGCAGAGATGCAGATGCAACTGTAAAGGAAGAATCATCAGAAAAGAATGATAGTAATGAAGATACTGAGGAAGAAACACTAACAGAAGAAATACCTTCTGATAAGGAAGAAAGTTCTTCAGAGGAACCAATAGCAGAGGATTCAGAAGAGGAGAAGAAAGAATCCGAAGATACATCAGACGTAGATAGTCAGGAATCTTCAGAAGAAACTGTTATGGATTCAGATCCGAATGAAGATACACAGAATATATCTATGCCTGATGATACACAGGACGCAGAGTTTACCAAGGCAGAAGATACGGATAAAGAAGAAAAGAAATGGAAGATGCCTGATTTATCAGAATATGGCATCACGATTAATGCTGAAGATTTCAGAAGGGTATTTGATAAGATTCGAAAGCCATTAGAAGATCATCCGTTTAATGGTGTCAGTGCAGTGATTTCTTTCATTGTCATGTGGATTATCGACTGGATTGCATTCCGTTCTTTTGGGACAGGCTTTATCATTACGGCAGTATTGGTTATCGGTGTCATGATTCTGATGGCGGTTGAAAACCATGATCAGTTCAATTGGCAGAAGGCATTTAATCAATCCTGTGAAACAGTTGTCAGTGGAGCATTGCCATTGATCATCGGAGGTATCCTGCTGGATTCAGCTTCCGGTCAGGCTTCTTATAGTTTCATACATTTATTCTCTACATCTTTCTTCGGTATGTTCTTTATCTTACTTGCAGGAATCATCTTTGTTTCAGAGATATTCAGAACCCGTAAGTTTAATAAGTATGCAGAAGTAGTATTAACCGCATTGATTATTCTGGTTGTATTATGGATTGCGTCCGCATCAAATCCTGAAGCATTTATCTCACTGTTCCATTAATCATGTATAATTCTTCTGTGACAAAAAAGAAAAGAAAAAGACCGGTACATAGAAAAAGAAGATCAAAGAAAAGAATCAGACAGATGATTATCTGTCTGATTGTTCTTGCGTTGATTGTAATACCTGTATCCATCTGGCTGATCATACGCAGTTATCATGAAAAGGAAGAGACACCCGTAGAAGGTACATTAGTAAAGAATGATTATGACTGGTCCAAATTAAAGCAGGACGGATCTTTTATGTCCTATAAAGATGATAACTATACATCTTTACAGGGCATAGATGTCTCTGATCATCAGAAGTGGATTAACTGGAAGAAAGTGAAAGATGATGGTATTGACTTTGCCTTCATCAGATGCGGATACAGAGGCTATACAACCGGTGATATTCACAGGGATTCTTATTTTACATATAACATAACCGAGGCAAAGAAACAGGGCTTAAAGGTAGGTGTTTATTTCTTCTCACAGGCTGTTACGGTTGATGAGGCAAGAGAAGAGGCAGAGTATACCTTAAATCAGATCAAAGACTATGATATTGATCTGCCGGTTGTATTTGACATGGAAGAGGCAGGACAGGGATCGGGAAGAGTAGATTCTCTTTCTAAAGAGATCTGGACACAGAATGCCGTAACATTCTGTCATATTATCAGAAATGCCGGTTATACACCGATGATATATAACAGTACAAATCTGTTTGAAAAACTGTATAACATTAACTATCTTCAGGAATTTGATACATGGGTCGCAGAGTATGATGCGGATTATCCTTCCTATCCATATACCTTTTCTATCTGGCAGTATTCCAGTACGGGTACAGTAGATGGTGTAGAAGGTGGAACGGATATGGACATCATGTTTGTGAAGAAAGACTAGGTGTCTTTCTGACGGATTACTGTCTTTATAAATTCAGGAGTAATCTCTCCATGGGTCAGATTCTGTATATCTTTCACAATATCTTTTCTGTCTGTTTCAAAAAGACAGGATACGGTTTCACTGTATTGGAAGTCACGGATATCCGTATATCTTCTTAACCAGTTTTCTAATGTTCCGGATAAATTATAAGGATATGTCACAAGATATTGTGATACGGTAACATCTTCTGTTTTAGGTGCTTTCTGTAAACACTGGGTTACAGAGGAAGAATACGCACGTATCAGTCCTCCGGCACCTAATTTAATACCTCCGAAGTACCTTACTACACAGACACATACATCTTTTAAATGACTCTTTTTTATTGCTTCAAGCATGGGAATGCCGGCCGTACCTGCCGGTTCATGGTTATCAGAAGAACGCTGTATTTCATCATGTTCTCCACAGATATAAGCAGTACATACATGGGTGGCATCGTTGAATTCCTTACGGATGGATTCGATGTAAGTACGGCATTGTTCTTCGGTTGTACATGGTGCAGCACAGGCAATAAACCGTGACTTATGAATCACCTGTTCAAAGCGCTGCTCTTCTTTCAGTCTCATAAAGGTATTGTATAATAATTAACAGGTAAATCACTATGGGCAGAATACAGAAACTTGATTCACAGACAACAAATATGATTGCCGCAGGAGAAGTGGTTGAAAGACCAATGGGCGTTGTAAAAGAGCTGGTAGAGAATGCCATTGATGCAGGCAGTACCAGAATTGTCATTACAGCAGAACAGGGCGGCATAGAGAAAATAACCGTACAGGATAATGGATGTGGTATGGACAGTCAGGACGCAAAGATGTGTTTTGAACGTCATGCGACTTCCAAGATTCATAATCAGAGTGACTTATGGGCAATCCATACATTGGGATTCAGAGGTGAAGCATTGCCTTCGATTGCGGCTGTTGCCAAAGTGACGCTGCGTACCAGTGATGGCAATGATTCTACAGAGACAGTTATCTCTTATGGAAAGCTGCAGTCGGTTACTCCTTATCCATGCAATCAGGGTACAGAGATCACTGTAGAAGGATTGTTCTATCATACACCTGCCAGATTAAAGCACATGAAGAGTGGAAGCTATGAAGCTTCCTTAATACAGAATGTGATATCTTCTTTTGCCTTAAGTCATCCTGAGATAGCATTTCAGTTTATTCATGATGGCAGGGAAGTATTCCGTACAAGCGGGCAGGGAGATCTGTTAGAAGTTATCTATACAGTTTTTGGAAGAGCTGCCGCAGAGAATGCTATCCCTGTATCTTTTCATGACTTTGACTATGAAGTGAATGGCTATCTGATTAAGCCGTCTGTTACCAGAGCATCCCGTAATATGATGCATATCTTCCTGAATGGGAGAATGGTAAGAACCTATAAATTATATAAAGCAGTAAAAGACGGCTATCATGGCTATATTCCTGAACAGAGATATCCGATGTGTGTTTTGTCTGTAGAGATGGATCCGCATCTTCTGGATGTGAATGTACATCCTTCCAAATGGGAAGTACGTATTTCCAAGGAAATACAGTTGGAAACATTATTAAGAGATAAGACTGCAGAAGCCTTATCAAAAGGGAATTCTGTTACGCCTGCCAGGGTTCATGAGACAAAGACAGAATACTATGAACCTTTATCCATGGACATGGAAGAACTGCAGGAGAAACCAAAGGAATTTACCCTGGATGAAGAATTAAAGAAGGCTATCCGTAAAGAGGCAGAAGAAGATAATCAGATCTTAAAGGAAATAGAAGAAAAGAATCAGGTAAAGCAAGAAGAAGAGAAACCTGCATTCCCTGATCTGGAAATACTAGGACAGTTTCATCATGCCTATATCATTGCCTCATCAGATACAGGTCTTGTGATCATTGATCAGAAAGGGGCATATCAGAGAATCCTGTATGAAAAGATTCTCCATGAATCTGATCAGAATACGGTTATGCAGGATCTGTTAGTCCCTGTAACCGTGCATTGTGATGCAGTACTTGTAAACAGGTATCAGGAGATCAATGAAGCATTACAGGACATTCATATAGAGTTAGAACCATTTGGAAGTGATACATTAGCCATACACAGTATTCCTTCCTGGATGAAGGACATAGATGAACAGGCATTCTTTAATGATCTGTTAGATCAGTTTAAGAATGACAATGCGCATACCTATGCACGTATGGCTAAAGAAAAAGCAGCACAGCTTGCCATACGCCATACATCAAGACGCAGGAATACATTATCAATGACTGAGATGCAGGAAATGGTACATCAGTTATCAGAATGTGATAATCCTTTTCATACACCGCAGGGGAAACCTGTATTTGTCATCTTTGAAGAAAAAGATCTTGCGAAGGAGTTTCGATGAAGAAAGTATTGGTAATAGCAGGACCTACTGCTTCAGGAAAGACTTCTTTCTCAATTCAGATGGCAGAGAAGTATCGTCTGGAAATCATCAGTGGAGATTCCATACAGGTATATAAAGGACTTGATATTGGATCTGGCAAGGTGACAGAGGAAGAAAAACATGGCATAAAGCATTATCTGATTGATATTCTTTCACCAAAGGATTCTTATTCTGTCTCTGACTTTCAGAAGATGGCAAGAGATCTGATTGATCATTCAGAGAAACCGATGATTATAGCAGGCGGTACAGGTTTATATCTCAAGGCATGTCTCTATGATTATTCCTTTGATGAAGAATCAGAAGATCTGCCTTCGGTGGATCCTTCTTTTGAAAAGATGGATGAAGAAAGTCTGTATCAGTTACTATGCAAAGTAGATCCAGACCAGGCAGAAAAGATACATCCTAATAACAGAAGAAGAATATTAAGATCACTTACGATATGGAAACGTACCGGCAGACCCCAGAGTGAGATTGTAGGAGAACAGAGTCATAAACCTGTCTATGATGCCTTTATTGCAGGCTGTACGATGGACAGAGAGAAACTGTATCAGAGAATCAATAAAAGAGTAGAGAAGATGTTTCGGGATGGTCTGGAAGAAGAAGTCAGACATCTTTTGGATCAGGGCGTATCCTTCTCAGATACCTGCATGCAGGGGATAGGCTATAAGGAATGGAAGCCTTACTTTGAAGGAAACAGTACTGTTGAAGAAGTAAAACAGGAAATACAGAAACATTCCCGTCAGTTTGCCAAGCGACAGTATACATGGTTAAACCATCAGATGGATGTACACTGGTTTGACAGTACAGATGAAAAAGATATAGTGAGAATAGAGAAAGAGATAGATGAGTGGATTCAGAGGTGAAGCATGATTACTAAGAAGATTAAGAAAGATCAGCGTATGGCATGTCTTCTGCATGCCATCGCATACAGTGCCTTGGCAGCTGTGATTATCTTCAGCTTTATTCTGTTAACAGATAATAAGGCAGAGATCCTAAAGGGTATTATCGCAGAAGCAGGCATATTAGTGATACTGATTGTCATATCACAGATCGCAGCATCGAAAAGACTGCATGTGATTAAGAAGTATATTAGGAATCAGAGTGCTTCCTGTTCAGTAGACGATGATGCCTATGAAGTCATTGGAAAGAATCTTGCCTTGGGAAAACAGTGGCTTGTCTATCATCATGGTAATTACTTCAGACCGATCGCTCATGACAGCATTCATTCTGTTACATTACAGAATAAGAAAATGCTGATATATGTGAAAGATGGTTATATATCCGTACCTATGCATAAGAAAGATGAATCCGCTTATCATGCCATCCGGGCATGGTTAGAAGCCTGATATACATTTCAGAAGTAATGTTATTGACTTATTGAACGGAATTATTAAACTGATTAATAACCATTGAGAAAGGTGGTGTCACTATGAATGAATATAACATTAATGGAGCACAAAGCTATGAAGTAGATGGTTTCCGCTCATATCTTACAAAAGTATATACAAAGATGGGATTAGGATTACTGGTTACAGCGGCAGTAGCTGCGATCGGGTATTTCTCTAACTTCTATTACAACTTTATTAACGCAACCGGAGCATTCGGCGCCTGGATCCCGTTTATTCTGGAGTTAGTGCTTGCCATGTCCATGAGTACAGGCATTACAAGATTCAAGCCGACAACCGTTAACCTTCTGTTCTTCGGATATGCAGCAGTTACAGGATTTACATTCTCGGTATTGTTATATGCTTATGATATCGGAACTGTATTCGGAGCCTTTGCATTCTCCGCAATTCTCTTTATCAGCTGTGCGATTATCGGTCATGCAACAAATGTTGATCTGTCACGTTTCTCTACATTACTGATTGGTGCTCTGTTTGCATTGGTTATTGCGTCAGTTGTATCTATGTTTGTCCCGGCTTTAGCAAATTCTCTTGTATTAACATATATCGGTATTATACTGTTCTTATTCTTAACGGCATGGGATGTACAGAGATTAAAGGGCTTGTATTATACAACCAGCGGCATGGGAGAGATTGGTGAAAATATTGCCGTATACGGTGCATTTGAGCTGTATCTGGATTTCATTAATCTGTTCTTATATGTCATCAGAATTCTTGGCAGCAGAAGTAATTCAAGAGACTGAATCAGACTGTGTTAGAATACATTGAGCAGTAAATACACTGCTCAATTTTTATGTTATGAGGTAATTTTATGAGTCATTCCAATGAAGTGAATTATACATGTCCGTATTGCGGAAAACAGTTTCCGATCACAATCTATGATACGGTAAATGTCAGAGAAGATCCTGACTTAAGAGAAAGATGTCTCAGCGGGGATATCTTCCGTCATTCCTGTCCGCATTGTCATAAGGATTTCATGGTACAGAATCCTATGTTATATGAAGATCCTGACAAGCACTTTGTCTTATATGTAAGTCAGAATGATCCCGGCAATGCATTCAAAGAAGCAGGTGAAGCATTAAAGAAAAAAGGATACCGTCTGCGCAGAGTATCCACAATCAAGGAATTTACCGAGAAGATATCCATCTTTGAAGATGGAATGAATGATATTGCGGTAGAACTTGCCAAATATGATTCTTTCATAGAATTCATTAATAACCGTAAGGGAAAGCCGGAAGATATTACATCCATTGACTATCAGTATACTCATGATGATGTCATGAAGATCAATATCCGTACTGGTGACAAGGGTATGTCATTCCTGATTCCGGTCAGTGGTATAGAAGAAGAAATGGAGGAGAACAAGCAGTTATATCAGGTAGATGATGCATCATTTCCATGTATCAATCAGGACTGGATCATCTCTTTATTCTCTTCACCAGAGGGAAAAGCCTGAATCACATAATTTCACAAAGTGATGACATAATTATCTGTATGGACATCCGTATTATATAGATGCAGATAAAATAACGGTCTGCACTGAATGAATGCTCAATCCCCTTGGCATACATCAGTAAATAATTCTATCCCCTAATAATAAAAACAAACAAAAAAGAAATAGAACCCCTGCACAAGGTTCTTTTTCTTTTTGTTAGAATAGCAGTATGTATGAAACAGTCATAGAAGACATACAGAAACAGATAAAACATAAACAAAGCATATGCATAGCCATAGATGGCAGATGTGCCTCTGGAAAAACAACTTTCTCAAGAGAGCTTCATAACGCTATCGGAGGTATAAGCATGCATATGGATGATTACTTCTTAAGGCCAGAACAGAGAACACCAGAAAGATATGCTGAACCTGGCGGCAACGTGGATCATGAACGTTTCAAAGAGGAAGTACTGATGCCATGGATACATAAACAGTCTGTTTATTATCAGCCTTTTGACTGTCAATCCATGGCATTGACTGAAAGCATGTATATTCCTTATCAGTCAGTATTACTGGTAGAAGGAAGCTACAGTATGCATCCGGAATTAAATGACTTCTATGACTATCGTATCTTTATGACTGTTAATAAAGAAAAACAGATAGAAAGAATACAGAAGAGAAATCCGGATAAGATACAGATGTTTATAAATAAATGGATTCCGTATGAAGAGAAGTACTTTGCGTATGATCACATTGCGGAACAATGTGATATTGTGATTGATACTTCTGAAATGTTCTGAATTTTCATATAATTTATGCACTTAATCAATAAGAAACAGCGCTACAATAGAGCTGGATAAACTGGAGGTTTGAATCAGTATATGGCAGAAAAGAAATTGCCTGTTTGTCCGCATTGCGGTTCTAAGAATGTACAGGCAGTAAATGATTTCTATCGGTGTGAGGACTGTCTGCAGGACTTTGGCAGAGATGCCGAGTCAGAGGAAGGTATTCCGTTAACAGAAGCAATTAAAGGATTGCGTTTCCGCTATGGTGACATTGTCAGCGGCAGTGTCAGACTTCGGATCGTACAGGAAGAAGATGACTGTATATTTGAGGTATACGATGCCAATGAAGGCGGTGTAGACAAGGTAGCTGATGTACTTGATATGAAAGAATGGAACCGGATTAAGGATAAGCTTGTCAATACATTTTATGTATCAGACTGGAATAAAGAGTATATTCCGGTAAATGATGGTCAGACAGTTCCTGAGAATAATGAATGGGAACTGGATCTGGATATCAATGAAGATGAGTCTCTTACCTTTAAGGGCTATGATGCATATCCGGTATACTGGAATGCATTTATGAGAGTCATACATCCATTCTTTGAAAGACTTCAGAAAGCATAAAGGTATGGTTATTCCATACCTTTTTAGTTGTCTTTAAAATAAATACTGTTAGAATTGATTGTGCTTATTTTCAGGGGGCTTATATGAAAATATTGATTGCAGGGGCCGGTAAAGTGGGCCGTGCATTAACAAAGGAACTCTGTAAGGAAGGTCATGATATTACGGTTATTGATCTTAACAGTAAGGTTCTGGAAGATATCATGGAGAAGTATGATATCATCACGTATCGTGGCAACAGTGCATCCAAGGTTTCTCTAGAAGAAGCAGGTATTCATGATATGGATGTATTTATTGCGGCAACAAGTATGGATGAAGTCAATATGCTTTCCTGTGTAACAGCCAAGGCACTGAATCCTGATGTTCACTGCATTGCAAGAATCAGAGATCCGCAATATGTGGATCAGACATATACAATGAATGATACATTCCAGCTTTCTCTGGTTATTAATCCGGAAAGGCAGGCTGCTTATGAAATATCCAGATTGTTAAAGTATCCTGGTTTCTTAAAGAGAGAGGCATTTGCCAAAGCTCATGTAGAGATTGTCGAACTGAAGGTAAAGGCTGGCTCCAAGCTGGATAATGTCAGGATGAATGACCTGCATAAGGCTATCAATGCACAGGTACTGATCTGTACTGTCTTAAGAGATGACAAGGCAATTATGCCGGATGGCAACTTTGTATTAAAGGCAGATGATCGTATCTTTGTGACAGGTGAACCAACAGAACTGCATCATCTGTTACAGAATATCGGTGTTATCACTTCACCGGTAAAACATGTATTGATCGGCGGTGGTTCCAAGATTGCCTATTATCTTGCCCAGGAATTAATGAAAGCACATATCTCTACTTCCATTATTGATAACAATCCTGAAAAATGTGAGAAACTGGCAGAGTATCTGCCGGGATGCACCATCATCAATGGTGATATTTCTGATCATTCTGTTCTGGATAGTGAAGAACTGGAAGATTATGATGCCTTTGTTTCTTTAACAGGTATGGATGAGCTGAATATCTTATCCAGTATGTATGCGTCCATGTTAAATGTAAAACAGGTAGTCACCAAGGTAAGCAGAGGTACAGATTCCAAGCTTCTGAATACTTTACAGATAGGATCTGTTGTTTCTCCTAAGGATCTGATCACAATGCATATTGTCCGTTATGTCAGAGCCATGCAGGATAAGGAAGGTGCTGCCTTAACCATCCATAAGATTGCGGATGGACAGGCTGAAGCAATTGAGTTTGAAGTAGACAGTGATACCAGACATATCGGTGAACCTTTAAAGAATCTCAAGATCCGCAAGAATGTATTAATCAACTCTATCCGTCATATTAACAAGACAGAAATCCCAAATGGTGATTCTTCCTTCCAGCAGGGTGATACGGTCGTCGTTGTGACTGACAGTGATCATACCGTACATCAGCTGAATGATATATTCGAGGCGTAAGCATGAACTGGAAGATGATTATTAAAATCATTGCATACATTCTGCTTGTGGAACTTGTATTAATGATTCCGGCATGTCTCATCAGTGTATTCGATCAGGAAACTGCGGCAGTGAAGGGATTCTTATGGACATTTGTGATCATGCTGATAGTGGCAGGACTGATGCTTCTGTGGTCAAGAAATGCCGTAAAAGGTAAGTTCTATGCCAGAGAAGGACTTGTGACGACAGGTCTTACCTGGATTATCATGAGTGCTCTTGGCTGTCTGCCTTTTGTCATATCCGGTACAATTCCCAGCTATATTGATGCAATGTTTGAAATGGTTTCCGGATTTACCACAACCGGATCTTCTATATTGAAGAGTGTAGAAGATGTTGCCAGAGGCCTGCTCTGGTGGAGATCATTCTCACACTGGGTAGGAGGCATGGGCATCCTTGTCTTCTTAATGTCTATTGTAAGACTCGGCAGGAAATCACAGGGATTCTCTCTGCATATATTAAGGGCAGAATCACCAGGCCCTGATGTAGGCAAGATGACGCCAAAGATGAAGGATACAGCTTCTATCCTGTATCTTCTGTATATCGGTTTAACAGTATTGAATATTTTTTTCCTGTTAATAGGTCATATGCCTTTCTTTGACGCATGCTGTACAGCATTTGGTACAGCTGGTACCGGAGGCTTTGGTATCAAGAATGACTCCATGGCATCCTATAGTCCGTATCTGCAGAATGTAACAACGATATTCATGCTGCTATTCTCCTGTAACTTCTCTGTATACTATCTGTTTGTGATTAAGAAGTTCAGAGACGGACTCGCAGATGAAGAATTCAAGCTGTTCTGGACGATTGTATTATGTTCCATTCTGGCTATGTTTATAGCTGTTATCCCAAATTACAGCACATTGGAAGAGGCATTGCGTCATGCGGCATTTACCGTAGCCACAATCATATCCACGACCGGATTTGCGACAACAGACTTTAACAAATGGTCTCCATTCACACATGCATTGATATTATTCTTAATGTTCTGCGGTGCCTGTGCAGGAAGTACAGGCGGTGGCATCAAGCATATCAGACTACTTGTACTATGGAGAACATTAAGAAGAAACATTCATAAGTCACTGCATCCTACAGAAGTAAGGTCTATCATGGTAAACCGCAGACCGGTAGACGAACAGATAGTCAATAACATCAGTGCATATCTGATTGTATATGTCATTATTGTCATTGTCAGTGTATTGATTGTATCTCTGGACGGGTTCTCCTTTGAAACAAACTTCTCAGCTGTCATGGCAACATTCAATAATATCGGACCAGGCCTGGGAGCTGTTGGACCTGCTTCCAACTTCAGTGCTTACTCTAATCTTTCCAAGATTGTCATGACAATTGACATGCTTGCCGGAAGACTGGAAATCTATCCAATATTAATTCTCTTCTCCAGAAGTACCTGGAAGAAGGCAAGATAAAAAGAAGCAGATGATTACCTGTAATCAGGAGTCATCTGCTTTGTTTGTTTCATCAGACAGTTACAAGGATGATTTCAGTTTCTCTACTTCTTCTTTGGAAAGATCAGAGAACTTAACAACATCATCAACAGTAAATCTGCCATCTTTCAGCATCTTTAAGGCAGTATTGCGTTTGTTTTCATTTCTGCCTTCATCAAGACCTTCTCTGAGACCATTAT
>CAZHUX010000003.1:0-69925 GCA_964535445.1 uncultured Galactobacillus sp.
ACTGATCTGCTAATACACCATTTGCAGAACTGAGTGCTGCTCTGATTAAACCCATTTATATACCCTCTTTCCAGAAAGTATTCACGCAGCTTAAAAACTGCGTGAATATCATTATCATTCATTTATTTCAGATTAGGAGCTCCATAAGAAGATAATGTATACGTACCATCTCCATCTGTGTCCGCAAAGACGAGCATAAGTCTTGTGCTGTCTGCTTCAGATGACAGCCAGATATAATCTCTTTCATTATCATCTGTTTCAGCTGTATAAAGATTTGCGTCAGCGCCAAGTTTATCCCTGCAGTCACCATAGGTATAGGAAGCTGCCTTATCAGATGGCGGAAGTTTGTAATTATCTCCAAACACTTCATCAATAAAGCTTTTCATAGTGTCCTGAGAGATCTTGTCTTCCCCCATTGTCTGGATGGACTCTGATGTAAGATCAATTCCATAAGAACTGCCATCATCATTGTTATGCTGTTCCGTTTCTTTCATAGATGTTTCTTCTGCAGTTTCCTTAACGGAAGCAGTATTTGTTTTCTTGTCTGCTGTAGATGAGCATCCGTAAATACCGAGTGATAATACGGTTGTTAAAAACATTGCTGAAATCTTTTTCATGTTATTTATCTCCTTTATGATTTAAAATCCTTAATAATGTCATTTGGTCCGCTGACAGACATGCTCTGAAGATGCCATATACCTTCTGCATCCTTCTGGAATGTGGCTGTTACAATAACATCCTTATCTGCATCATGCCATGTATAGAAGCGTTCCGTATCCGTCCATTGGAAGAAACTGGAATTTAATTCCTCTCCACCAACACCAAATACATTGACTACATCTTCATATCCATTTGCCTGCAGATCTCCGGCATGAATTTCGTTATAGCCGTTTTTTAATGTTTCGATGTCACATATGCCATCACCACTCTGCATATCTGTTTCAGATGGTTCATTGCTTTCTTCTGGCGGAAGTGAAGTCTCTGTGGAAGTTTCTGCCTTTGCTTTTTCAAAAGCTTCCCCTTCTTTTGCAAAGAGCATGAAGAATTCTGTTTCTTCATCTCCCAGCGATAATCTGAAAATCCCATCCTTATCAATTTCATATGGAAGAACGGTACCATCTGTACGGAAGGTCATCTTTCCATCCGACAGTACAAATGGTTCTGCGTCTCCTTCTCCTAAGGCTGCTTTTCCATTCTTTCCATCTTTATCGATGACGATGTAAACATTGTTAACCATGTCTGCTTCAACCATGTCTTCATAGGACATATGCAGATCCCCGATATCAGCACCATAAGGCAGATACTTGCCGGCTGCGCTGTTTACAGTGGTTTGGGAAGATTCTGAATCTTTGTCTGAATTACTGCAGCCACAAAGTGACATTCCCATAAAGACAGCCGCAAGCAGTTTTACCAGTTTTTTCATTAGATAATTCCTTTCTCTCAAGATTCGAATACCTGTGCACCGGTATCTTCTCTTTGTGTTTTCATTCAAGCAGAGAAGGCATAATTACACACCACCCCAAACATGCAAATGGGTAGTTTTTGCATAAAAAAAGCAGATTTCTCTGCTCTTTTCATGACTTATCCGGGTTTTCCCCTGCGATAAATATTCAGATACATCGCAGCCTGTTTACGGGAGTGAACATCAAGCTTGCTGTAAATGTTCTTCATATGGAATTTCAATGTATTTTCTGAAATAGATAATTGATTAATTATTTCTTTTGTTGTTTTCCCATCACCGACAAGATTCAGAATCTGACGTTCCGAAGGTGTTAATGTTTTCAAGGCTTTTACAAACTGTTCATAGAAAAGCGGGTCTACTTCTTTCTTACGATCATAAGCCAGACGATCTGCCTCTGTTTCAGCATTCTGCTTTTCTTTCTGCAGAGCATCCAGTTCATCTTTATGACGGGTATTCTGAGACTGCATGTAATCTGAAAGATCATCCAGTTCATGAATACCTGCTTTATCTTCATAGTTGTTCTGTTTCATGGATGCTAACGAAAGTCTGATCGGGCGCAGGTAGAGACGGCTGAAATACCAGATACATGCTCCGCCGGCAAAAAGAATAAGAAGCCCTAGGACAATGTATTGACGTACAGTGATAGATACAGACTGGTCATAATCTTCGCAAGGAACCATGACTGTAACCAGAACATCTGTTTTTGCAAAAGGAATATAAAGCTTTTCCTGTTTTCCTATATACTGATGTTTCTGCTTATCATCACTGATAAACCGCAATAAACCATTGGAAATAGTCTGGTTTGTAAAACTCCCGTTAGGTCTTACGTAGTGATATCCGCAATGCAGAGAACTATCTGCACTCATCGGTTGGATATCAGCCTTTGAAATCATACATATCAGTCTGGTTAAGCCGGTTGGCTGCTCATTAACTGCACGAAAATATCTTTCACTGACTTCATAACCACATATGCCATACACCTCTCCACTTGTGCTTTTTAACGGACACAGAACTAATACAACCTTTTCATCTGTCAAAGACAGAGTGGACATACCGGAAATCATAATATAGTCTTCTGCATCATTTCCTTGTGCGTACTGTAATACTTCCTGATACTCTGGAAGTAAACGGGGATTTACTTCATTATGCCATTTGCTATGAAGAGGTATATCATTGCTTTCTGCTGCGCTGTAGGCACCTCTGTACATATACAGCTGCGGTTTGCTGATATGATGGATATCCTTACGGAGATAGATGCCTGGCACTGTCATGGCATCTTCATTTTCTGTTTTGAAGAATACGAAACTTCCGGAACAGTTTGTCTGCAGAAGCTTCTGCCTCAATACCGGCACAAGTTTTCCTTCCATTGCAGTACTTTTATTGTTTGCATAAGAAAGATCCTCTGATGCCAACACACCTGCTGTGAGATCATTCTCTATGATTTCAGAAAGATCATCACTTAAATCCAGACTCCTGACACTGAGAGTATTCCAGTAATCCAGTGTATCTTTCACAAAGAACGCCTGCTGCTGTTCTAAAGCATCCGCAATCTCTTTTCCGGGAATACTGACCTGCCTGAAAAGGAAAAGTCCTCCTACTAACAAGGATGACAGTATGAGCATGAATATAAGCATTGTCAGAATCAGACGTTTCTGCAGAGACTGTCTGGATTCATTAAGGTTATTGTTAATCTTTTTCATAGCGCAAAGACATCATGTAATTCCAGATGCTGCTTCCAGATGTTTCTTCATCTGAATCTTTCATATGAGATTTTATCCAGGCAGCGGTTTTGGAAGTGTAAATAAAGTAATCAGGTGATGAAGAAACAGATACTGCTGTATAGCTTTCACTCATTTTATCTAATGCATTATAAAGACTCTGAAAAGATTCATCATCAAAGTCATATTCTTTTACATGCTGAAAGGATTCTGTGTTAGCAGGCATGTATCCCATCTGGGCTGCCAGTTTTAGATTGTGTTCTGGTTCCAGAAGCCAGTGGGCAAATACAGATTCTGCTTCAGCCTTCTGATCTGTTGTTTTTACAGCACTTAATCCGACACCGCCTTGTGAGTAGTATTTGTTTTGGTCAGTACATGGAACCGGATAAACCTGTAAATGCAATGGTTTTTCTCTTCCTTCTTCATCTAAGACAATATCGTTGTAATACAGTATGCCTGCTGAAGAGCCCAAAGAAGACAGAGAAACAGATGTCATAACATCCTTTGATGAAAAAGAGTCCGGTATGGTAATCCATCCTTTTGAAACAGCTATGGCAAAGTAATTCCATGCTTCTTCCAGTTCCGTATTATCCGGATTGTACCAGCCATCTTCTTCATATAAGTCTGTATTCCCCTGATCCATGGCATAGAGATCTACAAAGTTTGTTAAATAATCAATAGAGCAGAAGGCATTGCCTTTGGACCAGTCATAGTACTTCTCTGCCGTTTTCATAAACCCATCCCATGAATCAAGATCATGGATATCTGTACCTGTTTCTTTAAAGAAGCGGTCTGCTTTATCCTGATTGATGAATAATACTGAGGCAGATTTGATAACCGGAAGACATTTCAGATTCTTTCCATCCCTGCCACTTTCCACAAAAGACGGGACCAGATTTTTCAAATCATTCTTGTCAAAATAAGCCTCCCAGTTTAAGAAGTACTCAGAACCGCACCCGATGACATCATGAACAGAACAAGTGACTAAATCCGGCACATTCATAGCTCCCGGCTTTCCCATTAAGGCATCTGATAATTCTGTCTGCAGTTTGGATACACTGGTAATATTTTCGGTTGTTACATTTATTCCCTTTTCTGCACCGGCAGTTGTATTGAATTCATGAATCATTTCTTCCATTGGTGAACTGGACTGATCACCATACACATGCCATATCGTCAGGTTAATAACTTCATTTTGTCTTGTATCAGTACATCCGGAAAGAATGATTGTACTCAAAATACTGAAGCATACTGCTATAACAGGCAGATAATGTTTCCGGTATCTCTCTGTATTTATATTCATTGTAGACTCCTGCAAATGTATTGAATATACACTTCCCGAATTCATACTAACATATCTATAGAGTAAAGTCTGCCTGCTCTTCTGTAAGATTTCTCTGATGACTTGTGGTAAAATCAGAAATCGAAACAGGAGAACTTTATGAAACAGTTTGTTTCCTATGTACAGGAATTTCTGATATTAAGCCTAGCAACAGCTATCGTCGCAGCTGCCGTCTTTTTCTTTTTGGTTCCAAGCCATGCATCCGTATCATCCATATCCGGACTGGCAATCGTATTGACCAATGTATTTCCATTCACTGTGTCACAGTTAACTATGATTATGAATGTGATTCTGTTAATAGACGCATTTCTTTTCTGTGGTCATGATTTTGGCTATAAGACAGTATATACATCCATTCTTCTGCCATTATTAATAGGATTATTTGAACATTTTTTCCCAGACTTTACTTCTTTAACCGGAAGCGATGTACTCGATGTTGTATGCTACATATTTACCGTATCTATAGGTTTGTCAATTCTTTTTAACCGTAATGCCTCCTCAGGCGGTTTGGATATCGTCGCAAGAATCATAAACAAATATCTGCATATAGAATTAGGAACAGCCATGTCTGTAGCAGGCATGTGTGTAGCTGTGTCTTCTGCCTTCTTCTATGATTCCAGAACTGTCATTCTTTCCTTACTTGGAACATATCTGAATGGGATTGTATTAGATCACTTTATTTTCGGAGAAACAATCAGGAAAAGAGTATGCATTGTATCAGAGAATCCGGAACCATTGCGTGAGTATATTGTGCATACATTACACAGCGGCGCCACCATCTATGAGGCAAAAGGTGCCTGGGATGGCAAGAGAAAAGAAGAGATTATTACAATTGTAGATAGAAGTGAATACAGAAACCTGGCGGAATGGATCATCCGCAATGATCCGGATGCCTTTGTGACTATTTATAATGTGGCGGATATGCGTTACCGGAAAAAGCGGATATCTGCATAAGAAAAGATGCTTATTTACCTGTTATAAGCATCTTCTTTTAAATTAGTACAGTTCTGTTTTGATCACAGCCATTCTCCATGTTTTCTGATATAGAACTTCTTGACTACCTGAATGGTAATCATATAGAGAATCAGGATTAAAACTACAAAGATATAATATCTTCCCGGAAGAATGACAAAGTGGAAGCTTTTTACAGATGAGAATATATAAGGAACAGCTAAGGCTGCGATAACCCCGAATGCACAGGCACAGGATAAGCGGATATCACTGTGCGACTGGATGAAAGGCACTTTAGCAGTACGGATAAACTGGACGATTAATATCTGGGAAAGCATACCTTCTACAAACCATCCGGTCTGGAAATATGGTGCCAATGCCTGTGTATTGAACTTCATGACAAACCATAATGTTAAGAAAGTTAATATATCAAATACAGAAGAAACAATACCCATGACATTCATGAAAGATGATAATCCATGTGTGTCCCACGTACGTGGTTTTTCCATGAATTCAGGATCGACATTATCCCACGGAATGGCAATCTGGGTAGTATCATAGATCAGATTCTGAATCAGCATCTGTATTGGCAGCATCGGTAAGAACGGCAGGAAGATAGAAGCTACAAGTACAGAGAACACATTACCGAAGTTACCGGATAATGCCATCTTCATATACTTGATGATATTTCCATAGATTCTTCTGCCTTCATATACACCATCAAGTATGACAGAAAGAGACTGTCTTAATAGCATGATATCGGCACTTGCTTTGGCTACATCTGTTGCGGTATTAACAGAAATACCGACATCTGCAGTCCTTAAGGATGGAGCATCATTGACACCATCACCCATATATCCGACCGTATGCCCGTTCTTCTGCAGTGCTGATACCACTCTCATCTTTTCCATAGGCGCAAGTCTGGCGTACATGTTTACCTTCTCTACGGTTTCAGCTAACTGTTTGTCATCCATTTTTTCAATATCAGAACCAGTTAAAACCGTATCACTCTGTATGCCTACTTCATTGCATATATGATTTACCACAGCCGGCGCATCACCACTCAATACTTTTACCGCTACACCAGCTTTATGAAGTCCTTTCACTGCATCAGAAACATCTGGTTTCGGCGGATCAAGGAATGCTATCAGACCAATCAGAGTCATGCCGCTTTCATCCTCTTTAGAGAATTCTCCCGGTTTCAGATTTGTCTTCTTGGCAGCTACGCCAATGACATGCAGTCCATCCTGATTCAATACATCAGCCTGATTTAAGACAGCCTGTGTATTCACATCACTGATCTTACGATGACGCTTATTGTCCAGTACTTCTGTGCAGCAGTCCATTATGCTTTCTAATGCACCTTTGGTAATCAGCCATTGCTGGCCCTTAGTACCGGTAATGATGATAGACATCCTTCTTCTTTCAAAATCATAAGGGATTTCATCAATCTTCTGATAATGATCAAGCTCTTGTGATACATGATGATCATCACCATAGGCAAGTATTGCTTTATCTATGGCATTCTTGACACCTGTAGAATAGGCGGAGTTCAGATAGGCATAATTTAAAGTAATCTTGGATTCTTCACCATTAATATCCAGATATCTCTGTAAAACAATCTTATCCATGGTTAATGTGCCGGTTTTATCTGTACATAAAACATCCATGGAACCAAGATTCTGAATACTTGATGTTTTCTTGACTATCGTTTCTTTCTTGGCCAGAAACTGTGCCCCTACAGCTAATGTACTGTTAACAATCATCGGTAACATACCCGGGGTAATGCCAACCGCTACAGATACAGAAAACATGAAAGCTTCCATCCAGTTACCCTTAACAAAGCCATTGATTAATAACACAAATATCACTACGACAATCATGTACCGCATCAATAGTTTTGTAATATTATGGATACCTTTATCAAAACTGCTTTCGGTTTCCTGATTATCAGAAATATCGGAAATATGACCAAGATAAGAATCCTTACCTGTACGAATAACTATACCCTTCGCACTTCCGGATATTACCGTACAGCCGCTTAATACAAGATTCTTTAAATCAATACTGGAAACATTACGTGTATCTGCACCAGCAATTTTCTCGACAGGTGCTGATTCTCCGGTGAATTGTGAATCGGATATAAAGAAATCCTTTGTCTCAGTTAAAATGACATCACCATTGACTATGTCACCACCACCTAATACCTGAATATCTCCCGGCACTACTTCTTCGACAGGAATTTCCTTAACCTGATTATCGGATATCTCTGCGGCAGTTTCATGAATCATGCCATGCAATCTGCGGGATGCCTTATAAGACCTGTAGTTCTGAATAAACTGCAGTAAGCCTGAAAGAGAAGCCAGTATGATAATAATAGTGCCTCCGGCAATATCATCCATGACAAAAGAAATGATTCCAAGGACAATTAAAACAATGATGAATTCATCTTTAAATGCATCCAGTAAAAACCATATCCAGCTCTTAGGCTTATCTGAGGACAATACATTTCTTCCATACTGATCTAATCTTTTTTCTCTTTCTTCTTCAGAAATACCACTTTCACTGACTTTATATTTTTCAAACAGTTCTTCTTTTGTTAAAGATGCATCCTGTCTGTATAATTCTTCATCTTTTTCTTCATTCATGATCATTCGCTCCAGGCACCTATTATAGTATTTTCATACGAGACTGACCATGAATCATACTATTTATAAACATACTGTAGAAACTGTAAAAAAAAATGAGATATACCTTCAGGGATATATCTCACTTTTATCTATCAGTTTTGGATGATTTATAAGCTTCTGGCAAGTTCATCTGCCTGCCAGATAGCTGTCATCATCTTACCGGAATGCTTTGCATCACCGATGACACCATATGGAATACCGGTACTCTGAATCAGTTGTTCAACATCTGAATTAGAACGGGATCCGCATGCCATAACAACAGCGCTGCAGTCAATTTTCTCCTGCTTTCCGTCTTTTTCAAGAACAACATAATCCTTGCCTACTTCGACACACTTTGTACTCTTGCGTACATCAACATGATATTTTTCAAACTGCCAGTACTGATGCTGGATGAGATAAGCCGGAAGACCATTGGCAACTTTGTCAGTCATCTCAACAACCATGAGTTTCTTACCCTGTTCGCCAAGAATTTCCATTAATTCCAGACCAACCAGTCCACCGCCGACAATGACTACAAAGTTATCTTTGATACCCTGACCACCAAGGACTTTCCATGCATCATATGCATTTTCAACGCCCTTGACAGGCGGAATCATAGAATGCGCACCAGCCGCATCAATAATGTAATCCGGATGCAGCTTCTCTATTCTTTCCTTTGTGGCAGCAGTATTCAGATAAATCTTTGCACCTGCCTCTTCTGCTAAGTGAGCCATTGTATACATATTATCCATCATCAGACCCTTGCCTTGTTCTACCGAAGCAATCTGCATCTGTCCACCAAGACGGGCAGCCTTATCAATAACAGTTACATGATGACCACGCTGGGCAGCTACTTTCGCAGCTTCAAGTCCACCCGGGCCAGCCCCGATAACAAGAATATTCTTCGGATTTTCGGCAGGAGTCAGCTTGTACTTCCATTCACGTCCGCTTTCAGGCGTAAATACACATCCGACACCATCCATCGTTGGATCAAACAGATGTTCTACACAACGCTGCATACAGCCAATGCACTTGATAATCTGATCCGGACGATCCTCATAGACCTTCTTACAGAAATCAGGATCCGCAAGCTGTGGTCTGCCGATTGCGACAAAATCAGCCTGCTTGTCTCTCAATACTTCTTCACAAAGTTCCGGTGTAATTAATCTGCCCGCAATCAGAATCGGAACATCCGGGATTGCCTTTTTAAACTGTTCAGCATTAGCCGCATTATATTTCAAAGGATAGTAATAAGGTGGAACCTGCTGGTCTTCGATATCATAGGATCCCTGTGAGATATCCAGGCAGTCTACACCTGCCGCAACAAACTTTTTCGCAGCTTCAATAGCTTCCTCAATATGAATACCACCTGGCTGTAAGGCTCCTTCTTCGGCATTGACTCTCATCAGTACCGGATAGTCAGGACCTACTTTCTTTCTGACATTTTCAACAACCAGGACGCCAAACCGACAGCGGTTTTCAAAACTGCCGCCGAATTCATCAGTACGCTTATTGCTGTATTCGTTTAAGAACTGATCAATCAGATAACCATGTGCCCCATGGATTTCAACGCAGTCAATACCTGCTTTCTTTGCACGTAATGCAGCATCACCATATGCTTCAATAATTTCATAGCATTCTGCATTCGTTAATTCACGCGGCTTCTGCTCTACAACCTCCGAGCATCCAATTGGACTTGGAGCAACAATCGGATCTGTAAAAGCCGGATGGAACAGCTGTCTGCCGGCATGCCATAACTGCACACCTATCTTTCCACCTTTTTCATGTACAGCATCGGCAATATGCTTAAAACATGGAATGTACTTATCATCATCAATAATTGGGTCTCCGATAGATTCCGAAGTCTTATGGACAGCACTGACTTCGATCATGTTCAGACCACATCCGGCTGCAGCTCGGCGGGCATGATAGGCTGCCAGGCGGTCACATTCAGGATCTTTATCCAGGTCCCATAAACCAGCTCCCATAGCCGGAAATACCATGCGGTTTTTCAGTTCCATGGAATTGATTTTTCCAGGACTTTTCAATAATTCATAGCTCATTTTAATTCCTCCTCAATTGTTAAAATGACTGCTTAAGATGAAATACTAACCATAACTCTTATTCAAAGAGCCATTTACTTGCCTCGTTATAGAGCTTTTCTACTGTTTCCGGTTTATCATCACCAGCTTCATCCATGGAACATGGCATACCGGAATGATCAAAGATCCAGGAAATGCATTTGTAACTCTTACGGTATTTTGCAAAATCCTCTTCTTTGAATTCTTTTCCTGTCCCCGGAACTACCGGTACCATAAAGTCTCTTTCATAGATGCAGTCCATGGAAACAATCTGCCAGATGCCATCTTCTTTTTTAACACGATACAGAAGTCTTGCGAATCCTTCCCGGTTATATACGGTTCCCTCTATATTGTGGTAGTTAAACATCATGCACTGACACTCCGCTATTGCCTTATCACCATTCAGCCATACAAAGGTGTTATAGATCTTATGCTTAGGCATAAAGTAAGGATCTGTTTTTCTTCCTTCAGACATCTTTGCGGAACGTCTGACAAATTCTCTGCCATTGCCATCAAACCATGTGATCTTTACATGAGAATCTTCGGCATAGCATTTTTCCATTTCCTTAAACATTCCATTATCACGACAATACCTCTCAAACTGTACCAGCTTTTCAATATTGTGTTTTTCAAGCATTGTCTGCATATCATCCTGATATACAGGAAGATCAAAAAAACTCTGAATCGTTTGTTCTGACATTTTCAATCCTTCTTTCTAACGAAAGTATATGGTTTGTCGTTTCCGACGCCTAATGTTATCAATATAGTGTTGGTCATAACTAATGTCAACAGCTTACTTTATAAAACCAGAGAATACTGTTTTTCCAAATAAAAAGTGCCATATGGCACTTTCATGATATTGATTTTCTATACCGCTTCACTCATTTTCAGAACCAGACTGTCCAGCCTGAGCATGAAGACGAAGCAGGAAGATGGCTAAAAGACCTGCCCCAAGGCAGATATAGGACCACCATATGGAAAAGATCAGAGTGATCACTGCCGCAAGTACTGCAGCTGCCATGATAACAACGGAATACATTGACATATGGTAGCTGGCTTCTCTTTTACTTCTAAATTCCTTTAGTTGTTCCTGATACTCATCAGGCATGTATTCCGCCATTTTCTTCTGCAGTTCTTCCGGATTTTCAATTGCATAAACAATCTGAAGAAGTTTTCTCAATTCCTTGGCTTCTGGAGAAACATCTTCCTTCTGATCCTGATTTGATTCTCTTTTTTCTTTTACAATAGACCAGCGTTCAGTCCTCATTGTGTTAAATTTATCTTCTCTTCTGCGGATCAATACGAAGATACATGCTGTCAGGCCATACATTGCAAAGAAATCCAGCAGATAAAAGAAACGAATCCATGAATCATCAGGATACTGACCGATTGCCCTGGTCAGAGGCTGAAATAATGTAATTACAAATAACAGTACCAGATGAATGACGATTTCCATGTTATTGCCAGTTAGATCATGGTTAGAAAAAAAGTTGTTATGAATATACCAGAGTGTACTCATTGCCACAAAACTGATCAGATAACATGTCAGGCTGACAAAAAAAGTATATTTTTCTCCAGAACTGATTGCGGTAAGAGGCGGTACGGTAATCTCAAGAGCCAATACGGTCATTGCAATAGCCATAACCGCATCAAAGAATGCCATAAGTCTGTCCTGCCGCTTCTGAAGCATCTTTTTCCCATTCATATGTTTTCCTCCCCTGAACATTATATGCAAAAATACTTACAGGTCACTTTAAAAGATTTCCTTAGTATTCATTACATGTCAGGATAGCATGATTTAAAAAATGTCCGGTTCTTATAACCGGACATAACTTCGTGGAGGTTAGGGGGTTTGAACCCATGACCCTTCGCACGTGAAGCGAATGCTCTCCCGCTGAGCTAAACCTCCATCAGGACTGCAGTAGACATTATACTGCAGTTTTGATCATTGAGCAATTGAACACCCGGTATAGATACCCTTTGTATTCTTTGTGCAGTTTAAAGGAGTTCCGGATACATCCAGTTCTTCTATTTTTGACTTTTCCGGTAATGTTAACACAGTTAAAGGCGTATTGACTGCTTCTACTGCCTTCAGTCTGGTATTCTCTCTTAAGTCAAGAGATTGTATCTGTGTATTGGATACATCCAGATAGCTTAACTTTGTATTCTCACTCAGATTCAGGGAGGAGATACCGGTATTACTGATCGTTAAAGACTGCAGGTTATGAAAGTATGCAATACCAGTCAGATCTGTTACGGCTTCATCCTGTGGCATGGTTATGATAATAACTGCATCTGTTTCATCAGTTGATAAAGTGCCGTCTCCATTCGTGTCAATATTCTCTCTGATGTATTTCTGAAATGCAGGATCCGGGAACGCTGCATCATTGATAGCAGTGACTTCTGTATCTGCAGAGGCAGAAGCCTGACTCTTTGATACTTCTTCCCTTCTTTTCATTTCTTCTTCATTGCGGTGACGATTCAGATATAAGCCGGCACCACTGACAATGACACCTATGGCTAATAAAGCTTCAATGAAATGAAATACTTTCTTTCTCTTTTTATCATGTTTTTTCTGAAGATTCACGACATGCATGGCCTGTGTCTCGGCAGGCATATCCCTGTCTACATGAATGACACCTGTATTCTCAAAAATATCTCTGTCGGTATCATCCATCTTCTCCATTGCTCTGGTAAATTCTTCTTCACTGGGTGGATCATAATGGACTTCTTCTTCAGAATCATTTATTTTTTTATTCTTATCTTCTTCCATAAATCATTAGTGATTCTAACAAAAACAGAGACTGTTTTACAGTCCCTGTTTACCATGTTACCGCAACATCAATCTGATTAGGATTGGATAACGCAAATGTACCTGTATCTACGACGATACCTGTGCCAAGACTTGTTTCAACAATTGATCCAAGCGGTCTTGTCGCAAAGTCAGCGGCTACCATGACATAGTTGCCTAACATCTTGACGCCATCTGCCCGCACATAATACGGATCATTATTTCCAAGTGCACGCATATTGGCAATACATCCGGACATATTCAGGTTGTAATATGTCTCTCTTCCACTTGGCCCCTGAATGGTTCCTGACATTGGATTCAATACAGCACCATTGTAAGCAGATGCGACGGAAGTATCGGATACTGCCACAGATGCGGTCTGCTGGACAGGCTGAGCAGTCACAGTACTTTGATTTGTATTGTTAACCGTCTGTACCGGAGCAGCTGAAGCAGTATTTGCTGTATCTGCAGGAGGTTCTGGTGTATCTTCTGTAGCTGGTGTACCATCAGTTTTCACAAGATAACTCTGATCTACATAATACGTATTACCGTTATCTTCAATTCTGACAAAGGCAAAGTTATTTTTTCCTGTCACATGTACAGGATGGTAGGCATTCCATACATCTACGGTTGTAGAGTCACTGTAAGGAAGGATTCAATACAGCACCATTGTAAGCAGATGCGACGGAAGTATCGGATACTGCCACAGATGCGGTCTGCTGGACAGGCTGAGCAGTCACAGTACTTTGATTTGTATTGTTAACCGTCTGTACCGGAGCAGCTGAAGCAGTATTTGCTGTATCTGCAGGAGGTTCTGGTGTATCTTCTGTAGCTGGTGTACCATCAGTTTTCACAAGATAACTCTGATCTACATAATACGTATTACCGTTATCTTCAATTCTGACAAAGGCAAAGTTATTTTTTCCTGTCACATGTACAGGATGGTAGGCATTCCATACATCTACGGTTGTAGAGTCACTGTAAGGAAGCTTTTTAATACCGGTATCCTGATATGTATACAGAATTTCATCCGTATCATTGAAGATTTCTTCCTGTCTTTCGGTTAATTTCTTAACCGGTACATAACCGGTATTACCATTGGATGTCAGTATTTCTGCATCAGGACCATCAATACTGATGATATGTACAAGTGATCCTTTGGAATCTGTTTCCACAATACCTGATACACTGGTTGTATTTTCCATGACATTTGTATCATCCATCAGATACATTGTCTGTTTGCTTTCATCTGCAGTTTTGGCAAATATGTTTCCACTTAATGCATTGGAGAGAGTATTTTCCGTACTGGTTGTCCCGAATGCATTCAGCTGCTGTCCATTCAGTATTACCACAGCTGCCGCAACAGGCACTAACTTTACCCATTTTCTAAGCTTCTTCAATGAACATCTCTCCTTTCCAATCTAAAAAACTATCTGTCTAGTATCGTAACAGAAAATAATCTATTTGCCAAATTTATCGTCAAAGTTCTCGGTAATCACACGGTCCAGGGTCACATCCCAGAGATCTGTTTCTATCTTATCTACTTTCTGGCAGGAAAAGCCAAGTCCGATTTTAGACATTGTGTCTGAAAGGACATGATCATAGTATCCTTTTCCATAACCGGTTCTGTGTAAAGAAGAATCAAAGGAAGAAAGCGGCACCAGCATTAGATCTAAGCACTCGAGGGATATCTCTTCTCCCTGCCATGGTTCTTTCACACCAAATACGCCTGGTTTCAGATCATCAATTGAATGAATCAGATAGAAATGCAGACCGTCTTTTTCAGTCTTTGGAACGGCTAATGGTATCCGCATGGTAAAGCAGTGATGCACGATTTCATCTGTGCTCACTTCATCACGCATGGAAATATAGCAGCCCACTATATTTGCCTTATGCAGATAAGGAATTGTCTGTAAAAAGATCTGATGGCTGTACAGGGCTCTCTGTTGTTCGGTAAGCAGAGATCTCTGTTTCAATCCAGTTGTTCTTGCGTCTTTTTTATTCATAATCAAAGAAAGGCTGTATATACAGCCTCTGTTTTAACCAATAGAATTGGTCATATCAATTTTCAGCAGCTGATTCAGTTCAACCGCATATTCCATCGGAAGTTCTCTTGTGAATGGTTCTAAGAAGCCCATGATAATCATTTCCGTTGCCTGCTGTTCTGTTAATCCTCTGCTCATCAGGTAGAACAGTTCATCTTCAGAAATCTTGGATACCTTGGCTTCATGTTCAATGGTAGAAGTTGAAGAATCATTGATATTTAACGGAATCGTATCAGATCTTGATTTTTCATCCAGAATCAAAGTATCACATTCAATCTTGGTCTTTGAATAATCCGCATTCTTGGAGAATTTGATCCAGTCACGGAAGTTTGTAACACCGCCATTACGTGATACAGACTTTGACACAATAGAAGAAGATGTATGCGGCGCAAGATGAATCATCTTGGCACCTGTATCCTGATACTGTCCCTTGGAACCTACGGCAATAGAGATGCATAAGCCATGAGCATATTCCCCACTTAATATGCATGCCGGATACTTCATGGAAATACGGGATCCGATATTACCATCAATCCACTCCATAGTTCCGTGTGCTTCCACCTTGGCACGCTTTGTGACAAGGTTCAGGATGTTTCCAGACCAGTTCTGTACGGAAGAGTATCTGCACTTGGCACCTTTGCCCACAAATACTTCTACAACTGCCGCATGCATGGAATCCTTGGAATATTGCGGTGCGGTACATCCTTCTACATAGCTGCACTCTGCCCCATCATCCACAATGATGATTGAGCGTTCAAACTGTCCCATGGATTCAGAGTTAATGCGGAAGTAAGACTGTAATGGCTTATCAACCTTGACACCCTTTGGTACATAGATGAAGGAACCACCTGACCAGACAGCTGAATTCAATGCGGCAAGCTTGTTATCAGATGGCGGCACAATAGTCGCAAAATACTTCCGGAATAATTCCGGGTATTCTTTGAGCGCAGAGTCAATATCCAGGAATATAACACCCTTGCTTGTTAATTCAGACAGCATGTTATGGTAGACAGCTTCTGATTCATACTGGGTTGTAACACCTGCCAGATATTTTCTTTCCGCTTCCGGAATACCAAGCTTTTCAAAAGTGTTCTTGACTTCTTCCGGAACATCATCCCATGACTTCTCTGCTTCTTTGGAAACCTTCTTATAGTATGTAAAATCCTGGAAATCAATCTCTGAAAGATCCGGTCCCCACTTTGGCATAGGCATCTTTTCAAACTGATGGAATGCATTGACTCTGAACTCGGTCATCCATTCCGGTTCCTGCTTGAAACGTGATATCTCACGTACAATCTCCTCATTCAGACCTTTACCGGTATCGAGAATTGCCGTTACATTATCATCATGAAATCCATACTTATAATTATCCTGTGAGGAGATAACATCATTTGATTCATTTACATTCTTTTCACTCATTTTGTTTCCTCACTTTTCTGAATCATTTCTTCCATAGCTTTCCAGCCGATGGTTGCACACTTGATACGGTTAGCCTGCTTATGAACATTCTTCATGGCTACAGCTTCTTCCAGGACATCCGGATCATATTCTTTTTCATTAATCATGTTGAAGTAATTCTCAATGATCTTCTTGGCCTGTGGAATCGTCTTACCTTTTAAAAGATCCGTCATCATAGATGTAGAAGCTGTAGAAATCGTACAGGCAACGCCATCAAAACGAATATCATCAATCTTCCCGTCTTTGATCTTGGACTGTACGGTAATGTCATCAATACACGAATCTGATGCCATATGTACACTCTGATAATCCTTATCATCCGTAAGACCATGATTGTGCGGGTACTGATAATGATCCATTATCAGCTCACGCAGCACTTCCGGATCCTGCAGTAATGTTTTTTCATCTTCCATAACAATATCTCCTCAGAAGAAAATACCCACTGCACTTTCAAGACTGATTTCCTTGGCAGCCTCGACAAAGCGGTCTACTTCTTCTTTTGAATTATAGAAATATAAGGATGCACGAATACTCTGATCTGTTCCGATAATCTCATGCAGAATCTTGGCGCAGTGGTTGCCGCTTCTTACCGCAATATTCTTTGATGCTAAGAAACCAGCCGCATCCTGGGCAAAGACACCCTTTGCATTAAAGTCTACCGGACCATAAGCATTATGTGGATTCAATACTTCAATGTTATCCAGCTCCATCATCTTGTTTACAAAGTAAGAACGGAGTTCCTTCTCATATTCATGGATATTGTCCATACCGATGCTTTCCAGATACTTAACAGCCGCACCCGTACCGATAACACCTTCAATATTCGGAGTACCGGCTTCAAACTTGACTGGTGCATCTTTCAGGATAACTTCACCATCTTTATTAAAGCGTGCATTCATATCACCGCCCATGAAGACCGGTTCCATCTGCTTTAACAGATCATACTTGCCATACAGAATACCGACTCCGCCAGGACCGCACATCTTATGAGCACTGAAGCCAAGGAAATCAACATCCAGGTCTTTTACATCAGTCTTCATATGCGGCACGGACTGGGCACCATCCACAATCATCAAAGCGCCGTGTTCATGAGCGATCTTCGTCATTTCCTTGATTGGCTGAATCGATCCCAGAACATTGGTTGTTTCTGCTAACATGACTGCTTTCACACCATCATGCATGGCATTTTTAAAGTCTTCAATATGAATGTTCGCTTCATCATCTGTAGGGATATACTCTACATGAATGCCATACTCTTCTTCCAGGCGGAATAAAGGCAGGATAACAGAGGCATGTTCTGCCATTGTTGTTAAGACTGTATCACCCTTCTTCAGAAAGTTTTTCGCAAGACCATAAGCAACCTGATTCAATGATTGTGAAACATTATGAGTATAGATAATTTCATTTGGATCACAGTTAATGAAATCCGCAATGATCTTTCTGGTGCCATCATACAGCCTGTCGTTTTCAGCAGCGATTGCATAATCACCACGATGTACATTGGATGTATGTTTGGTATAGAAATCAACAACAGCATCAATCACACACTGCGGTTTTAATGAAGTTGCGGCCGAATCAAAATAAATCAGATCCGGGTTATTCTGAATCATTGGAAAGTCTTTTCTGATTTTATTGACATCTAGCATAGTTCAGCTATCTTCCTTTCCATCTCATCCTTTAATTTAGCCTTCAGTTCATCATTATCAAGTGTTTCTGTTATTGGCAGGAGATATCCTGTAGAAATCAATGATGTACATTGCTGGTCAGAGAGACCTCTTGACTGCATGTAGTAGAGCTGATCTTCATCAACACGTCCCATACTCATGGCATGAGAAGCCTGCACATCATCTTCATCAATCAGTAATTCAGGTAATATTTCGGCATGCTGACCAGCCTCAAATGACAAGGCACGGGAAGTCTGATGAGACTCAGACTTATGTGCACCCTTGACAATCTTGCCTACCGCATCAATTAACAGTCTGCCATCCTTCAATACCACCGCATAGTTTTTGATATCCCCATAGGTATGCGGGGCAAAGTTAACAACATTCATCTGATAGTCTTTATGACAATCTACTAAAGATGCAGATGATAATAACGCTCTGGCACCCGGTTCTCTTAAGGCTGCATATGTATGACGCTTTGTATCGGCACCATTGCATTCCCCATAGGCAACTGTTACATCAGCATTACCCATGACTTCATGGCTTTCATCAATATCCAGCGGATCTTTGGAATTATTCCAGAACAGGTAGGAAATATGAGCATCTTTCTCTGCGAAAGTTCTGATCCGGATACGTCCTGCTCTTTTAATCTGAATGAAGGCATCACATCTGCCGCTTCCTCTGAAGGTCAGATTCAGATCTCTGTCCGTATCTATTTCATATTCGCTGTATCCTTCCTGAAGAAGGATATCCATATCTACATGAATCGGAAACATGATTACTTTCCTGCTTTCTCACTAGCCTCTGCGGCAGTTCTTACAGCACATGTACCGATCATGCTGGCAGGCTGACTCTTGTTCTCTTCAGCTTCGGCAGCCGGTTCAACATGATATTCGCTGTAGATCCAGTCATAGCCTTCCTTGTCAATTCTTTCCGCAAGTGATGCATCACCTTCTACAACAATCTTTCCGTTAACAAGTACATGGGTATATTCAGGCTTGATTAACTGATAGAAACGCTCATAGTGTGATACAACAATCATTGCCATATTGGTTTCATCTCTTAACTTGTTTAAAGCATCTGCGACAATATGCAGCGCATCTACATCAAGGCCGGAGTCAATCTCATCCAGCATTGCTAAAGACGGCTTGAGCATTTCCATCTGTACGATTTCATTTCTCTTCTTCTCACCACCAGAGAATCCTTCATTCAGGAAACGATGGGCAAGGTCTTCCTTCATCTGCAGATCATCAATTGTCTTTTCCATTTCCTTGATAAACTTGAATAAGGAAATAGGCTGTTCTCTTCTTGCATTCATGGCAGCTCTCAGGAAGTCACTGTTTGTAACACCAGGAACTTCCTGCGGATACTGCATGGCCAGAAACAATCCGGCAATAGATCTTTCATTAACAGGCATATCCAGCAGATTCTTGCCATCATATGTAATAGAACCCTGGGTAACTTTATATTTCGGATTACCCATGATAGCGGCTAACAGTGTGGATTTACCATTGCCATTCGGTCCCATCAGGGCATGGACTTCATTTTCATTTACAGTAAGATTAATACCGCGTAATATTTCTTTTTCTTCAACCTCAACATGCAGGTCTTTTATTTCAAGTGTCTTCATATTTTCAACCTCATTCCGCGAGAAATTATAGCATTGTTATAAGGTAATGTCTCGAATGACGATTTCACCAGTACAAGACGCATCGACATATTCGTCAGTCTGTATAATACAAGCCGATCACACAAAGTTCACGTTCATCAAATTGATTTCAGATATCAAACATCCTATAATTAATAAGCATTTTTTTACATACAGGAGGCTTTATGGGCAAATTCTTAAAAAAGAACTGGTTCGTAGTGCTGATTGCCGTAGTCTTTATCGGTTTTGTCAGCTATTACATCTACGATACAAACAAAGGTAAATTAAAAGGCAAGGAAAGCAATGGTGAAGATGTTGTATTTGAAGTAGATGGAAAAGATACAACAGCATCCTCTTTCTATGATGAACTGTATAAGAGCAATGGTTCCAATGCTTTGACTACTTTATTCAAGAAAGCAGTTGCGGATGCTTCTGTAAAGACCACAAGTGATATCAAGGATACCGCAAAGAAACAGGCAGAATCCATCCGTTCCAATTATCAGCAGCAGTATGGTGACAGCTATGAGACATACCTCAAGAGCAATCTGGAATCCACCGGATATACGGATCTTGAGGAATATCTGATTGAACAGCAGAAGATCAATCAGGTAACTGCCGATTATGCAAAGAAGAATTTCAAGGACCTGCAGATCCGTCAGATTTCCTACATTCTTGTAAAGTTTGAAAATTCCGACAGTCCTGCCGCTGAACCAACCGATGATGAAAAGAGCAGAATGCAGGCTGTAGATGATGAATTGGCTAAAGGAACTGATTTTGCCAAGGTCGCTACCGATCATTCGGAAGATACATCTACTGCTTCCAAGGGTGGAGATCTTGGTGTCATTGATAAAAATGCGTCTACATTGGATTCTACATTCCTGTCTACTGCCCTTTCGTTAAAGGAAGGCGAAGTATCAGACTGGGTAAGATCTGATCAGTTTGGTTATTTCAAGATCAAGTGCACAGCCGCTTCTGCTAAGACTCTGGAAAATAATTATGCGGATTCTGATGAAGATCCATATGTTTCCCTGATTGAAAACTATGATTCTACTTTAGAAAATACAGCGATCTGGAAAAAGGCTGATGAACTTGGCATCAAGTTTGATGACAAGGATGTTGAAAAGAAGATCAAGAGGGCATTCAATCAGGATACTTCTGATGATGCCAAAGCTACCGCATCTCCTGAAGCTTCTGCTTCTCCAGCCGCTACATCTACACCAGCTCCAACGGCATCTGCCGCAGCTCAATAAGGAGGTATGAAATAATGAAACGTAATCATCTGATACTGGCATCCCTTCTGTTGATAGCTCCGCTTGCCGGATGCACGGATGCCCAGGCTAAACTAAATGATTCCAAAACTGTATTGTTCTCAGTTGGAAAAGAAAGTGTTACCAAAGGTCAGTTGTATTCTCTGATGAATGCAACAGCCGGAGCTTCTACCGCTATCGCTGATGCAAACAAAGCGATCTGCGCAAAGGAAATAGAAGTTACTGATGATATGAAGACAAGTGCCCAGAGTACTCTGGATAACTATAAGACAATGTATGGGGATTCCTTTACACAGTATCTGGATTCTGCCGGTATGAGTGAAGAAGATTACATGAATAATCAGTTAATCCCTTCCCTGCAGGCAGAAAAGTTAACATCCAAGTACATTGAAGAAAACTGGAAGAATGTCAAGAAACTGTATAAACCAGTCAAAGCAACCGTTTTGGAATTCACTTCTGATGATGATGCCAAGGCAGCCTTGAGTGAACTGAATGACGGTTCCGCCAGTGCAGCTGATGCAGCAGCCAATCATAATTCTTCTTCTTCCGGTTCCTCAGAGATCTACACTATTGAATCTTCTGATGTGGATTCCATGGTCAGAACCGTATTGACTTCCATGAAACCGGATGATGGCTGGAAAGAAGTTCCGGCTAGTTCTGGTGGTAATTATTACCTTGTTCATGTAGATGACAATGATGCGGATAACTTCAAGGATGAAGCTATTGATACCCTTTCTTCCATTGATCAGGTATCCAAGGATTCCACAACATATTTCTTCAAGAAATATAAGTTCCATGTTTACGACAAGACGATCTATGATGCTTTGGCTTCTGATTATCCGGATTATCTTGTTCAGGATATGGATGCCAGTGCTTCTCCATCCGCAAGTGCTGATTCTTCAAAGTAAACTATGAGACCGTGATAAACGGTCTTTTTTAATGTACAGATGCTATAATCTTTAAGAGGAGGTTTCTACCTATGTGTGTATTCTGCGATATTATCAATCATAAAATTCCATCAAAAGTTGTCTATGAAGATGACGATGTCCTGGCTATTCTCGATGTCAGTCAGGTGACATACGGTCATACGCTTGTTATGCCTAAGAAACATGTAAAGAATATTCTTGAGGCAGATCCTGAGATTGTCAGTAAGTGTGCGGTTGTCGCCCAGAAGCTGGCTAAGCAGATTGTAAAAAATACAGGTGCTGTTGGCTGCAATATTCTGAATAACTGTGGTGAAGTAGCTGGTCAGTCCGTAGATCACCTGCATTTCCATATCATCCCGCGTTATGGCAAGGATGATGCCGTAAACTTCACATTCGGAAGTACTGAACAGAATCTGGATGAGGTATTAGCCAAGGTAAAAGGTGAATAAAGATGCCTGCCGCACTTTACTACATTCACGATCCGTTTGCGCCTAAGCCTAACCGCCCTTCCCGTTTTGGCAGTGCCGTTGTCATTAATGCCTGCGGAAAGATTCTTCTGGAACATCGTAAAGACAGTTTCCGCTGGGGTATTGTATCTGGTGATATCAGAGATACAGAGACATTTCAGACTTGTGCACTACGTAGAACAATTGAAGAAACAGGCATTCATCTGAAATATGAAGATCTGCATTTGTTAAAGCTGTTTGATGATCCTTCCCGGATAGTTTCTTTCCATGAAGGCAATATCTATCGGATTGTCCATCTTGCCTATTATGCCGAATTAAAAGAAGTACCTGAAACTGTATGTGGAGATACTTCCATCGAATTACAATGGGTAGATCCCGGTGATCTGGAAGACTATGAAATCATCGTGACGCATCAGGATATTCTGGAAACATATTTTAAGGAAAGACATATTTGTTATGCGATGAACAAGACGTTCAGAGAAAACTAAAAAAGGCTGAGATCAGCCTTTTTATGTATCATAAACAATGCAGTCTTTTTAACATGACTTCCTGGGCTTTCATTTCCAGGCTGTCATCCAGTGGTTTTAATTCCACCCTGCCATATCTTTTACGCAATGCTCTTTTCAGAATATTATCCGCAATCTTTGGATTCTTTGGTAATAATGGTCCATGCATATAGGTTGCTAATACCTGATCATTCATAAAGCCTTCATATTCAGATTCATGCATGTTTCCATGTCCCTTTAATACTCTGGCAAATGGAGTTGAAACGTTCTTTGTCTGACCACCATGGTTTTCAAAACCAACCGCTTTGAAGGTTTCCCCATCCATGGTCGTTTCTACCGCTATATTACCGATACATCTGTGCTGGCGGTCACTGGCTTCAGTGTAGTAATCAAATAAGCCTAAGCCTTCTACTACCGAACCATCCTGATCCTTGTAGTATTTACCAAATAGCTGATAGCCGCCGCATATAAGCAGGAAAGCCGTATTCTGATCCATTGCCTCAATAATCTGCTGTTTACGGGACAGTAAATCTTCATGAATCAGTCCCTGCTCACGATCGGCACCACCACCCAGAAAGAACAGATCATAATCACGGATATCTCTTTTTTCACCAATCGTACAGGTATCCAATGTCACCTGTATGTTACGCTTCTGTGCCCTGACTCTGAGTACCTCCGCATTTCCCTTGTCACCATACAGATCCATCAGATCATGATACATCCATAATATTTTCAGATCAGTCATGCCGTGCTGCCACCTTTCTGAGGATAGCTCTGGTTGGATGAAGAGCGGTATATGTCGCAATGACATAACTCTGCATGTCTGCTTCATCCAGCCATTCTATAGCTTTCTCACTGTCTTCTATAACTGTTATACGGTCTTCCAGTCCTTCATACTTCAGGCGTAATGCCATATCATATGCCCGTAAGCCGGAACAGATAATATGCTTTACCTCTGGTACATTCAGACGTTCAAAATGCGCATCCCAGATCCATGAAACATCATGACCATCCTGATCATTGTCATTCAGGAAGATACAGATATTCTTGTCTCCCGGCTGATGGAGAATGTACTTTAATACTTCGTTGGCACCAGTAGGATTCTTGACAAGGTTAATCGTACAGTCTTTGGAAAGATGGAATACTTCATTTCTTCCTTCTTTCATCACAAAGTTTTTGAATACATAGTTTGCATCTTCAGGGTCCAGATGCAGTACCTTCATAACCGTTAATACAGAAGCACAGTTATAGACTGCATAGATAGAATTCAGAAAGTTATGATACTTCCTGCCTTCTACGGTAAAAGTCTCATTACGATAATCTATGTCAGTGACATAGACGTCCGGATGAATTTCACCAAATCCATCATAGTCACAATGGAATCTGCCGATATGAGAATACTGGTAATATTCATACTTCAAAGGTCTGCCGCATCTTGGACAGAATTTGCCCTCAGAAGCTTCATCCGTATGCGTACGTGATACATCATTGTGGGCAACAGAAAAAGTATGGATAGATGCCTTCTTTGCGGTATCCGCAATTCTTAATGTATTCGGATCATCTCCATTTAAGATAATGTCACCTTCAAAGTCAGTTGTGACATCCTGAATCTTACGGATGATCGTTTCCATTTCTCCAGCCCGATCCAGCTGATCCCTGAAAAAATTCGTGACAACAAGATGGGTTGGATGAAGATGTTTGAATTGGCGGTAGAGCGTCAATTCATCTACTTCAATGACAGCCGCATCTGCATCGATATTGAAGTGACTGTCAGAACTTGCCGCAAGTAATGTCGCAATACCGACATTCAGATTATCACCACGTCTGTTATTGATTACCTTTAAGCCTGCCTTGCGGAGAGATTCAGCGATCAGATTGGAAGTTGTTGTCTTGCCATTGGTTCCGGTAACGAGAATAACAATTTTCGGCATATGGAATTTCTCTATGAAATGAGGATCCATCTTTAAAGCCATAATGCCTGGAAAACTGCCTCCCCTGCCTGCTTTCTGGAGAATTTTATGAGTTGTCTGAACCAGTCTTAACCGTATACTCATTTGTCATGTTCCTTTTTAGGTTTATAGAACTGTCTGCCTTCCAGCGCAAACAGCTTGCCTGTCCATTTACCCGGCTTGACACCTTCCAGAGCCTGTTTCAAGGTATTCATCCTTGCGTCAAGATTATCGATTAAAGATAAGGCTTCAGCCTCCGGCAGCATCGGCAGCACCGGGGATCCGAATTCATAGTGACCATGATGAGAAAGAATCATATGATGCATGAGAATGCATTCTTCCGTATCTTCTAGTCCAAGCTTCTCACTGACTTCCGTAAGCCAGCCATTGGCCAAGGAAATATGTCCTTCTAACTTGCCTTCCAATGTATATTCAGTTGTAACAGGGCCACTCATTTCGGCTGTCTTGCCGACATCATGAATCAAAGCAGCACCTACCAGAAGATCACGGTCAAGCTGAGGATAGTGACGACAGACATCTTCTGCCATCAAAGCCATGGAAAGAGAATGCTCGCTTAATCCGCCCATGAAGTTATGATGGATTCGGGAAGCAGCCGGGAATGTGTAATACTTGTCTCCTACATACTCCAGCATGCCTTTTACAAGCTTTCTGTATACATCATTCTGAATGGAATCTACTAGTCTCTTTACTTCATCACGACGGTCGTTTTCACTGATTCCTGAGGCAATCGTAAATTCATTTAAATCAACAGATCCTTCTGGTACAGGTTCACAATGATTGATTCTTAACTGCAGATTATCCTTGTAATTTAATACTTCAAATGAGAAATTACAGATTCTGCCTGTCTGGCATATCTCCTGATCCTCTGGCTTTACATCCCAGAATTTGGCATCCATTGTACCGGTATTATCCTGCAATACCATAGATAAATAGGGAGCACCCTTTGAGGTGGTTCCATTTTTAACCTCTTTAATTAAAAGCGGTTCTTTTATTCGCATCTTTTCCTGCAGATCTTTTATTTTAGTCATTGATCCTCCCAGTTCATTTCATCTAATACAGCATAAACATCGGAACTATTATACCCCTGTGCACAACAATAGCGGTAAATTCTGTTGCGTAAGTCATAGCTGCTGTATTTCTTTTCATAACGCTTTCTTGCCTTGAAAGCACATCGTTTCAGATTCTCTGTTTCATGTGTTTCCTGCTTTGTAAAATCAAGATGAGAGATGGCATCTTCTGCGGCTTCCCGGGAATATCCCTGGGCAAGCATCTTCTGCATGATAAAGTTCTTTGTCTTATTCACAGAATCATTCTTTCTGCTCTGCTGTACCTTTAATGCATAAAGATAGGCATTATCCTTCTCATCATCCTTACCTTCTGCCAGTTTTCTTTCAATCATCTCTACAGGAAGACCACGTTTCTTGAGAACACGGACAATTTTATCATGTCCGGCTAACTGTGCTTTGAGAATACGGATATTTTCTTCACAATACCTCTCATCATTGATATAGCCCTTATCTTCAAGCTTCTCAACTATCTGGTTTATGGTGGCTATATCACACTCCGTATTCTGGGTCAGCCAGTCATAGATTTCCTTGCGGGTTCTGTCTTTGGCATTCAGTTTACGCAGACATCTCTGATAAGCTGCCGCTCCGTTCTGACGATACTGCAGGTCTTCTACTTCCCCCTGAGTCAGTACCTGATCCTTGCGTAAGCCAAGACTGTAATAATCATCTAAGGAAACAAGCAGACGCATTTCTTCCTTCTGATTGGATATCAGATAAAGCTGTATATTTGTATCTTTTACCGTCACATCAGCGATCACATACTGATGCGCATAATTGGCAATAATGCGCTCATATACCTTGATAACCCGTTGATAGAATACTTCTGAAGACCATGGTTCTGCCTGATGCCTTGCATTCACCTTCATCTGGTTAAGGTCTTCTTCTTTCATATTCATAAAATCCTTAAGCTTCTGCGCCAGATCTTCTTCATCATTAAAAAACCATCCGGTTCTTTCCGGAACAAGCAGATTGTTTAACACCTCATCATGCCGGCAGAATAACGGCAGACCGCTTGCCAGAGCTTCTAAGAATGTCATTCCCTGGGTTTCCGAAGTAGAGGCAGAGACAAAGGCATCCGCACACCTGTACATATCAGGAATTTCTTCCTTCAACTTGGGACCGATCAGTTTCACATGATCACTCAGCTTCAGATCTTCTGTCAACTGTCTGAGACTTTCTAATTCCGGTCCATTGCCTACAACAAGCAGATTGACAACGGTACCCTCATCTCTTGCTTTCGCAAAGCCTTTTAAAACAATGTCAAAAGATTTCTCTTCAGCTAATCTTCCTACATAGATAATGAGTCTTTCATCATCAGGAAATCCATACTGACTGCGTATTTCATGTCTCTTTTCCTTACTGCCTTTGGCCGGATCAAATTCATCCAAAGGAAGACCTGTAGGAATGACATTAATATTTCTGCGAATATGATAGCCTAAAAGCATTTCCCTGGTCTTTTCACTAGGCGCAATAACTTCCATGGATGAATCACCATAAAGACGGGAAACCTTCGCTACCCCCATCTTGGCATAGCGGTCTACCCGGTCAGAATGGATGAAGTTTACATAATGCGTGTAATCTTCATAGGTTGTGTGATACGTAGAGACAAGCGGGATCTTCAATGACTTGGCTACCAGACGTGCAAATATACCGATACCGAATTCGGTCTGGGCATGGATGACATCGAGATTCAGACGGCTGATTTCTTCGATCGCATGATGATGAAATGGGGTTGTCATGACATAGCCATATAAAAACTTTAATTCAACCCCCGCTAACCGGAGTACGGTGCCATCTTCATCCCATTTGGCATATCCTGCCCCGGCATAAGTCGTGATGACATAGACGGTATGACCATGTTTCATGAGTTCATGCTGGAGGATATAGGTACTGTTTGCGACCCCATTGATATCTGGTGGATATGTATCTGTAAACAAACCGATTCTCATCAGTGTTCCTCTTCTTTCTTTTCCTCATTTAAATCCAATGGTACATCTTTCTGAACTCTGGCCCATGCAAAGACGAGTGAACCGATAACCAGAACCTGGTAGAAGGTCGTAATACGCCAGAGAATCATAATACTGGTCGCATGAACTTTTGAGAATATGGTTGAAAACATCAGAATAAATGTAGCTTCGGTTCCGCCTGCACTGCCTGGCATAGGCAGAAAGGCATTAACCATTGCCACAAATGAGGATAAGGCAACAGAGTTGATGTAATCCATTCCTGTTACAGGAATATGCAGGGCTAATGCACATAAAAACGGAACACTGTAATACAGAAGCAGTCTCAGAAAGTCTTCCAGACTTATTAAGAAAATCATCTTCTTATGATGTTTTAATACTTCTATCTCTTTTGAAAACTGATCCAGCTGGGTGTTCAGGGACGCTAATGTTTTCTGTTTGTCTTTGACAATATGAATCTTTACACCAATGTCTATCCCCTTTGTTGTAAGCCATCTGTAAAAGCGTGGTGAAGATGCCAATAACCATAAAAGGATAATAACGCCAGCCGCAACCAGAAAACCGAATATTACAATCAGAAAGAATTGTGAATAATTGGCATAGAAATACGGAAAGCGGAAAATAATCAGTATTAGTACAAACAGGCACATCGTTGTCTGATAAACAATAAAGTCAAGCCATAGTACACCGATACTGTTGGATACCGGTATACCCTGCTTGCGGAAAATATATGTCTGGGCAATCTGACCACCGGAAGCACCCGGGGTTATGTCATTGAATAAGCCGGCTACATAGGAATTAACAAATCCCTGTCCGATCGTATAGTTCGGATGTGTCAGCCTGCATTCATAAGCTAATCCCCATCCAAGCATAGCTCTTTCAAATATCATTAACAGCAGTATCAGTAAGAGTATTCTTAAATCTACCTTCTTTAAAGTATCTATAACGGCTGGTCCATCATCTTTTAATGTCAGCCATAATACCAGTGCTGCCAAGGCAAATATCAAAGCTATATTAAACGGAGTGCTGCTTACAATCTCCTTTATTCTCTTCTTTTTCATAGTCAGTAAACATTATAATAAAGCTCTCTGTCTTTCTCAATCCAGACAAGGTCTGCTTAACACTTCTTCATATACCTGTTTCAATTGCTGACCAACAGATTCAATGGATCTTTTTTCAGCTGTTTCATAACCGGCATCCGTTGTATCAGGGAGATCACCTTCCACAACTCTTCTGATAATTTCAGCAAATTCTTTATTATCATGGCCCTTATAACAGTTGATGTCATTTTCCAGCCATGGATCAAAAGCACCGATATCCCTGACAACTACCGGACACCTTGAAGCTAAAGCTTCCAATACAACAATTCCTTCTGTTTCTTCATAGGAAGGAAAGAAGAAACAATCCGCATCACTGTATGCTCCTTCAATGATCGGTCCTTTAACGTATCCCGGGAAAATGACATTCTCCGGTGGATTATCTACGATATCCGATATCTCCTTTGGAATGATCAGTTTTGATGTTTCGCCAAACCAGATAAACTTATACTCCGGTAACATCCTGGCAACTTCAACAAAGTCCGGTAATCCTTTTCTCTGAAAAAAGAGACCTACGCCTATGACAACTTTATCACCCGGCTGTAAGCTGAAATACTTTCTGTATGCCTCTACCTTTTCAGGATCCCGATGATAACGCATTAAGTCAATGCCATTGGAAATGGCATAGATAGGTAATTTGATGCCATAACCCTCCAATATCTTTTTAGAATATGGTGTAGGTGTAATCAAAGCATCTGCCTGAGTATACAGATGCATGAGCCACTTGCGTACACCCGGAGCCATGAGATTGGAAAACTTAAAGCTGTTGCGGAAATCTTCTTCTGTACTATGGGCATGATAGATGACATGCCTGCCTGATTCTCTGGCATGGCGTACAATTGCATCTGAATTCATATAGTATGTATTAATATGCAGGATATCATAGCTTTCATCCCATGGATCTGTTGTATATTCTATACCAGCTGACTGCAATGCCCTCTGCTGGTGATCAAATGCACGGCCAATGCCGGATTTGGATATAACATTTTCTCCTTCGAAATAAAGTAATATTTTCATGAACGGCCTCTGCGTCTTGTAATTATTTTATCGTATTCAGATGATGAATGCATCCATAATAAACAGTGTCTGAAGAATATACATTCTTCATGAATTGTAATGACCAATGGTCATTTTTTATTGAATATCCTGCATGTTTGTTTTAAAACAAGGGTATAGAGGTGATATTTAATTATGGAAAAGAGTTTTACAGAATCAGTAAAGGCCTATAGTGTTAAAAAAGTATTAGGCTACCTGAGAAAGGATCCTGAAAAGAATCTGCCTAAGATCCTGGATTGGCTGGATAAAGCCGGTTCTATGAGCTCCATGCCGCAGCAGTTTGCTTTCGTAAAGAAAGTATTAAGTGATCCTGAGAACAAATGGTATCAGTATGCAATGGATGTCCTTCATAATACAAATCCAAATTGCCTGGACCGTTTCCTGGATGACTTTGTTATCAATGGTTCCCTGCTTGGTCTGCCACGTCAGCATAAAGTAGAAAAAGAGAATGACTGCAATATTCCATGGTGCATTCTGTTTGATCCAACCAGTGCCTGCAATATGCATTGTACAGGATGCTGGGCTGCAGAGTATGGTCACCAGCAGAACCTGACTTATGAAGACATGGACAAGATCGTTACCCAGGGTGAAGAGCTTGGTGTATTTGTCTATCTGATGACAGGTGGTGAACCTTTGACAAGAAAGCAGGATATCCTGAAGCTTGCCAAGGCACATCCGGATGCTTACTTCCATATTTTTACAAATACAACGTTGATTGATGAACAGTTCTGCAAGGATGTTGTAGACTGCGGTAATATTTCCTTCGCACCATCCATTGAAGGCAATCGGGAAACAACTGATGCCAGAAGAGGCGCAGGATGCTATGACAAGGTTATGCATGCCCTGGATCTTCTGAAACAGTATGGTATTCCATTTGCGGCATCAGTATGTTACACACATGCAAATTACAAGGCTGTTACATCCGATGAATTCATTGATATGCTTGAAAAGAAAGGTGCCAAGATTGTCTGGTACTTCCACTATATGCCGGTTGGCAATGATGCGACACCAGAGCTTCTGTTAACCCCGGATGAAAGAGAATATGTGTACAGAAGAGTACGTGAGATTCGTTCCATGAAGTCTCCGCACAAGATCTTCTCTATTGACTTCCAGAATGATGGAGAATTCGTTGGCGGATGCATTGCCGGCGGTGCTGAATACTGTCATATCAACAGTCATGGTGATGTAGAACCATGTGTATTCATACACTATTCTTCCGCAAACATCAAGGATCAGGATCTGCTGGATTGTCTGAAACAGCCATTGTTTCTGGCATACAGAAAGCATCAGCCGTTTAATGAGAATATGCTGATGCCTTGCCCTATGTTAGAAAACTCTGGCGAATTAACAAAACTGGTTAAAGAATCTGGTGCTCACAGTACCGATATGGTATCTCCGGAATCTGCTGAATCTCTTTGTGATAAGACAAAAGAGTATGCCAAAGAATGGGCTCCTAGAGCTCAACAGTTATGGCAGGCTGAAAAGGATGCCGGTATTGCAAGGCCTCCAAAGAGCAGAAACTTCTGATTTATACTGTTATCTGTCATCAGACAGGTAACAGTTTTTATTTATCTGTTAAAAATACTCCTGTGCATCAAGTACAGGAGTATCTTTTTTATCCCATATGTTTTTCATTATGAATCAATACGGAAGGATCAAAGGAAGACAAGTCTTTTACGGATGTATACCCCATCATTTCCTTTAATTCTGCATTCATCTTCTTGATGACTTTTTCTACGCCTGGTGCCCCTTCTTTTAATAGACCTGGAAGAATGACGCGGCCGGCTGATACGGCATCTGCCCCTAAGGCTAATGCCTTATATGCATCCTGCCCGCTGTCCATATGACAATCCACGAATATCTTAATACCACTGCCATTTAAGGCCGGTGCGATTTCCTGTAATGCCATAACGGGTGGAACAGCATACTTCATACGGCCATGGTGATGAGAGATGACAATGCCCTTGACACCTGCATCTCTGCATATGCATGCATCCCTGACAGAAAGTACCCCTTTAGCAATAAACGGAAGATTGGTGCTGTTAACAAACTCTTTCAGATCTGCAGGAGTAATCGGTCCTAAAGGATGCCCATCCACAACATCATAATTTCCATCAGTACCAATGGAATGGTCAATATCAATACCTACCGCAAAAGCACCATTCTCTTGGGCAAAGTGAATCTGATCAAGGATCATCTGATGATCCTGAAATGGTTTGATAATACGGATTGTAGAAGCACCTGTATTCAGTATTTCCCTGAATTCTTCATCTGATTCCATGCCAACCCAGTTTACAATGTTCAGATTCTTTGCGGCAATGGCATATTCTTCCATTGGTTTCTTGTCTTTTACTGCTTTATTCAGATGTGAAAAAGCAGGTGTCATAATCGGAGAAGAGAATGTCTTCCCCCATAAATGAAATGTTGTGTCTGCCTTGGCAGTATCCAGGATACGCATTTCTACAAGAATACTATCCAGGTATCTTCTTGCGATAATGTTGGAATCCCCTGCACTTCCATCTGTAACAGGAATCAGACCTTCTTCTCCAGGCCATGGTTTCTGCATGCCTGGTTCCATTTTTTCAGCCATTAGTTTTCTTCTCCTTCCGCATATACAATTCTGACCGGACGAGCATAACCTAGTTTTCTGACAAAGGATGTATATTCTGTATTTAAAGGATGTACAGATATCACAATACGGCTTTCTGCAGCTTTCACTGCCTGCTGGATCAGAAAAGATCCTGCCTTCTGTCTGCGCTTGTCTTTTACAACATACATCTCTCTGATTTCACTTTGTCCATATTCTTCCGCAATACTGATATAGCCAATGAATCTGCCGGATTGTGATACAGCAAATAACTTCAGGCCATTACCGAGTTCTTCTTCCAACTCCTTTTCCGCATCATCTTCTGTATAACGCACCTTATTTCCTTCTTCTACGGCAACAAGATTCATGACATCTTTCTTCATGAATAACAGACGCATGTAATTATCCTTTGTAACAGGTACGAAGCGGTATTCTGTTATCGTGTTATCTTCTTCTGGAGTTTCTTCCTGCCTGCCGTAATCATCTCCATGCATGAAAGCATCTTCATCAAAAGAATCATCTTCGGTATTGTCATTGTTCTCTAAAGAATATGCCAGACCATGATCCTCACACCATTCCATAGCTATTTCTTTATGAGCTTTATCCAGGAATTCATACCATTGATCTTCCATCTTGAATCTTTCAAGTGTAGAGCGGAAACGACGGAATGCCCCTTTTCCATGAATGGCATTTTCAAACCAGATCTTCTTACCCGGGTCATCAATACGTTCAACAAACTGTTTCATCGTACCGTAATCATCTATTTCATCATGCGTTGGCAGCATGATCCATCCATCTTCAGCTTCATCAGCATCATAGATGACTTTACCAGTTGCAGGATCATAGTAAAACTGGTCTTCTTCACCATTGACTTCATCAATGGCATCAATGATTTCATTCAGATTTACTTCCATAAAACACCTCTTGTATGTATGCTAACACATTCAGAATGATCATTGTATGCAGGTGCATATAAAAAGATGTGAATCATATGACTGACTCACATCTCTTTAAATTGTGACAATAATTACTGTTCGTTCTGAATCTTAACCTTTGTGACAAGCTTGTTGTAACGAACCTGTGCATCATGCAATGTCTTATCGAACATCTGATCAGCTACTTCCTGACCCTTTAATCTAGGCAGGTTGAAGTAACGAGCTTCCTTCATCAGATAATCCTTGAACTTAGTCCAATCTGGTTCCTTGGAATCGATTGTTAATGGCTTTTCATTTCTTGGATCATATCTGTAAAGAACTGTATAACCGCAAGCTACAGCGTCCTTCTGACGTGTTGGAGCGTTGATCAGACCACCCTTGATACCATGTTCCTGGCATGGGCAGTATGCGATGACAATAGAAGGTCCATTGTAGGATTCAGCTTCCTTCAGAGCCTTGATTGTCTGCATCTGGTTAGCACCCATAGATACGGAAGCTACATAAACTGTACCGTATTCCATGAAGATCTGACCAAGATCCTTCTTGGCTGTTGGCTTACCACCTGCAGCGAACTTGGCAATTGCAGAAGCCTGTGTAGACTTGGAAGCCTGACCACCAGTATTGGAGTATGTCTCTGTATCCAGGACAAGAACATTGACGTTCAGGTTATTAGCCATGACATGGTCAAGTCCACCATAACCGATATCATATGCCCAGCCATCGCCGCCGATGATCCAGCAGGACTTGGAAACAAGATCTCTCTCCATTTCCAGTAATGGCTTGACTTCTTCAACCTTGGATGCCTTCAGATCAGCAACGAGCTTATCCTTGATAGCTCTCTGCTTATCACGGTCATCATTAGCAGCCTTGTATTCTTCGAAATCCTTCTTCAGTTCAGGCTCAACCTTGTCCATGTTTTCTTCCATGATACGAAGGATTCTTGCTTCCTTCTGAGTCTGAGCGATAGCCATACCAAATCCGTATTCAGCATTATCCTCAAACAGAGAGTTAGCCCATGCAACACCTTCACCGTCATTGTTTGTAGCAAATGGTGTGGAAGGAACAGCAGAGCAGTAAATCATAGAGCAGCCTGTAGCATTGGCAACGAGCATATCTCTGCCAAACAGCTGGGAAACAAGTCTGTAATATGGAGCTTCACCGCATCCCGGGCAGCATCCGGAAACTTCGAAGTATGGACGGTCAAGACCGATACCAGCAACTGTGTTCTGGTTGCCATACTGTGGCTTCTCAGGTGTTTCCTTGTACAGGTAATCAGCAACTGGTTCCTGCTTTGTCTGTGTAGCAATTGGCTTGGCAACAAGTGCCTTAGGGTTTTCCTTAGTACCGTCACCTACAGGGCAGACTGTGATACATACGCCGCATCCTACGCAGTTTTCTGTAGCAAGCTGGATTCTGAACTTCAGTCCGTCTTCCTTAGCCTTGCCATAGAGTGGTGAAGGATCCTTGTATGTTAATTCAAAGCCGTTCTCCTGAGCAATCTCAGAAGCCTTCTTTGTCTCTTCTTCTGTCATTAAGAATGGACGGATTGTTGCATGCGGACATGCAAATGCACACTGACCGCATTCAATACACTTGTCAGCATTCCATTCAGGAACATAAGATGCAATGTTTCTCTTCTCTCTGAAGGAGACATTTTCAGGTAAAGAACCATCGAGGTTTCCATCCTTGACGAAGTCAGAAACCTTCATATCATAACCGCCCAGAGCGTTGATTCTCTGTACGAAGTTATCATAGTGATCATCACCTGTTAACTCATATAACTGAGGCTTGACAGTCAGATTAGACCATTCTGGCTTAACCGGAACTTCAACCAGTCCGGCAGCACCTTCATTGATAGCAGCGATATTGTTATCAACGACATCCTGACCCTTACGTGCATATGTTGTACGGGCAGAATCCTGCATCAGCTTCAGAGACTTGTCATAAGGCATGATCTGTTCATTCAGCTTGAAGAATGCAGACTGCAGGATTGTATTTGTATGTGTACCCATATGAGTAGCACGGGCAATCTTGTTAGCATCAATGATGTAGAACTTTGCATGCTTGTCAGCTAAGCCCTTCAGCATTCTGTTAGGCAGTCTGTCTTCGATCTGATCAGCAGGAATTGTTGTATTCAGTAAGAATGTTCCGCCTTCCTTCAGATCTCTGACCATATCAAACTTAAATGCATAAGATTCCTGAGAAGAAGAAATGAAGTCAGCCTTATCGATGTAATAAGGAGAATGAATCGGTGTAGGACCAAATCTCAGATGAGATCTTGTAACACCACCGGCCTTCTTGGAGTCATAAGCGAAGTAAGCCTGAGAATACAGATCTGTGTTGTTACCAATGATCTTAACAGTAGACTTGTTGGCACCAACAGTACCATCTGAACCTAATCCATAGAACAGGCAGGATGTGTAATCTGCATCAACATGAATGTCAACAGGATCCAGAGACAGATCTGTTACATCATCTTCAATACCGATTGTGAACTCTTCCTTTGGATTATCCTTCTTGAGTTCCTCAAATACTGCATTGATATCAGAAGGGTTTGTATCCTTGGAAGACAGACCATAACGGCCGCCAATGAACTTGATATCCTTATGATTTCTTAATGCATAGCATACATCCAGGAACAGCGGCTCTCTTGTACCAACTTCCTTGGCACGGTCAAGAACTGCGATTCTCTTAACTGTAGAAGGCAGAACTGCTTCCAGATACTTCTGAGAGAATGGTCTGAACAGATAAACCTTGATTAAGCCTACCTTTTCACCACGCTTTACAAGAGTGTTGATTGTTTCTGTAATTGTATCAGTTACAGAACCCATAGCAACGATAACTCTTTCAGCATCTGGTGCACCAACATATACAAATGGAGCATAGTTACGACCTGTATAGTCAGAAACCTTCTTCATGTACTTGGCAGCGATATCCGGAATAGCATCGTAATGCTTGTTCTGGGCTTCTTCTAACTGGAAGAAGATATCATCGTTCTGGTTAGTACCACGGACTACAGGGTTTGTATGCGGGTTCAGGGCACGTGCCTTGAATGCTTCAACCTTGTCCATTGGTAACAGGCTCTTTAAGAAGTCATAGTCCATAACTTCGATCTTGTCATACTCATGAGAAGTACGGAAACCATCGAAGAAATGCATAACCGGAACACTTCCGTCAATAGCAATCAGATGTGCAACACCAGCAAGATCCATACAATCCTGTACGGAATGAGAGCACATCATTACGATACCCGTCTGACGGCAGGCATAAACGTCAGAGTGATCACCGAAGATAGACAGTGTGTGTGTAGCAACTGTACGAGCTGCAACATGAATAACACCCGGCAGCATTTCACCCTTCAGCTTATAGATATTCGGGATCATTAATAACAGACCCTGTGATGCAGTGAATGTGGCAGCTAAGGAACCACCCTGCAGGGCACCGTGAATAGCACCAGCGGCACCACTTTCAGCCTGCATCTCGACGACCTTGACTCTGTCGCCGAATACATTGGTACGACCAGCTGTTGCCCAGTCGTCAATGTGTTCTGCCATCGGAGACGATGGCGTAATAGGATAGATACCAGCTACTTCTGTGAAAGCATACGCAGAATGAGCAGTAGCCTGGTTACCATCCATGGCTTCGAAAACCTTTTTGTTTTCAGTACTCATATGTCCTCCTGTTTTCGCCTCTATATTATACAACGCAAGATGTTCAAATTACAGTATATCTGTAAGGTTTAAAAAAGTACTGTGATGACATTTCAGATAATCTGTAGCATGTCTTCTGAACATTGTTAGATAACATAAAAACAAAGGAATCCTGAAGTCAGAATTCCCTGTATCATTTATTACTTTTTCTTGCCTTTTTTCTTGCCTGCAGCTTTTTCCTGTGCTTTTTCAGAGTCTGTCTTCAGACCCATCGAATGCATGACATTACGCACCTGTGATTCTGATGGCTTGCGTCCCATCTGCAGGAACATCGCACGAATCTGCTTTTCCGTAATAGGTGGATTTTCTTCAATCTGTTTCTGGAAGAAATGTCTGCTCCAGAAAAATACAATAATTCCGCCGATTAATACACCTAACAGGGTATATCCAAGGCTAGCCCAAAAGTTCATATTTATTTTTCTCCTAATTCAATATGAATATATTATATGCAATTTTATAATGTGGACAACATTATTTCTTTTCAGAAACTTCGATGCCCAGTACATCTAACTGCTGCTGATCAACATCACCCGGCGCCTCGCTCATCAGATCCAGAGATGAGTTAGTTGTCGGGAATGCGACGACATCACGGATATTGTCTGTTCCGGCAAGTACCATGGTCAATCTTTCCAGACCAATGCCTACTCCTCCATGAGGTGGTGTACCGTATTTGAACGCATCCAGGAAGAAACCGAATCTCTCTTTTGCCTTTTCAGGTGAAAGTCCGATAGCTTCAAATACCTTTTCCTGTAATGCCTGATCATGAATACGGATAGAACCGGAAAGCAGTTCATAGCCATTTAAGACAAGATCATAGGCACGGGAATAGCAGTGCTCAGGATCGGTTAAAAGCTTATCAACATCTTCATCATTCGGGGCAGTAAACGGATGATGTGCTGCTACCCATCTGTTTTCTTCTTCACTCCACTCAAACATCGGGAAGTCTGTCACCCATAAGAACTTGTAGATCTGTCCCTGCGGAATCAGATTCTGTTCATGGGCAATTCTGACACGCAAGGCACCAAGGGATGTTTCGGTAATGCGGTTGTTATCCGCAATCATCAATACAAGATCGCCATCTTTGATATCTAATCTTTCAATCAAAGCATTCTTTTCTTCTTCTGATAATGGCTTTACAACCGAACCGGAAAGCTTTCCATCTGCCATCTTCAGATATGCAAGAGCCTTGGCTTTGAAGCCATTCCTGACAAATTCCTGTAATTTATCAAGACCCTTGCGGGAATACTTATCCTGCATGTTTTCAAACTTCAGGGCACCGATCATTCCCTTAGGATCATCGGCGACCTTCCTGAATACCTGGAATTCAGAATTCTTAAAGAGATCTGTTACATCCTGAATTTCATTGCCAAAACGTAAATCCGGTTTATCACTGCCGAATCTTCTCATGCATTCTTCCCAAGGAATACGGATGAAATGATCTTCCAGTTCATAGTGAACCGTACCTCTGAAGATCTCCTTCATCAGATTTTCAACGATACCAAAGATTGTATCTTCATCCCCAAAGCTCATTTCAATATCAATCTGAGTGAACTCAGGCTGACGATCTGCACGCAGATCTTCATCACGGAAACATCTGGCAATCTGGAAATATTTCTCCATGCCGGCAATCATAAGCAGCTGCTTGTAGATCTGCGGAGACTGCGGTAATGCCCAGAACTTGCCATTGTAAATACGGGAAGGAACCAGATAGTCACGTGCTCCTTCTGGTGTACTCTTGGCAAGAATCGGTGTTTCTACTTCTACAAATCCTTCTTTATCCAGGGTTTCACGGGCAATCATGCAGATTCTGTGTCTTAACATCATATTCTTCTGCAATGTTGGTCTGCGTAAGTCCAGATATCTGTATTTCAGTCTTGTATCTTCTGAAGATGTTGTGTTATCAGAAAGATCAATCGGAAGTGTATCCGCTGTATTGACGATAACAACCTTTTCAGCATGAACTTCTACTTCACCAGTAGCCATCTTAGGATTGGCATCTTTACGCAGCTGCACAGTTCCCCATACCTGCAGGATGTATTCATTTCTGACATCCTTAACCTGATCCGCCATTGTTTCATCAAATGTAACCTGCACAATGCCGGATCTGTCACGCAAGTCAATAAAGACTAATGAACCAAGATTTCTGCGTTTTGCGACCCATCCGATCAGGGTGACGGACTTACCGGCATCGCTTGCACGCAATGTACCGTTTTCATGTGTTCTTTCCATATCTGTTACCTTCTCTCATTCATAAAGGAAATCAGTTCATCTGCCTTGAGACTCTGCTGTTCCTTTTCTCCGGATTTCTTGATATTCAAAGTTCCGTTTTGAACTTCATCTTCACCAATAATGATGATGTATTCTGCTTTCTTACGATCAGCAGATTTAAACTGTGCCTTCAGGCTTCTCTTTACAAAGTTGCCTTCTGCCGTAAAACCGGCATGACGCAGATCTTCTACCGTCTTCAATACGGCATCACTAACATCACCAAGACCGATGACATATGCATCTAGTGGGGATTCATCCTTAAAGACATGTCCCTCTTCTTTAGCAAGTGAAATCAGTCTTTCAAGACCAATCGCAAAGCCGATACCGCTCATCTCAGGACCACCATAATATTCTACGAAATGGTCATAGCGTCCACCTGCAAATACGGTAGCCTGGGCACCGCTTTCCGGTCTTGTGGATACAACTTCAAACACGGTATGTGTATAGTAGTCAAGTCCTCTTACCAGACGGTCATCTACTTCATATGGAATGCCAAGCGCATCCAATGCCTTCAATACTCTTTCAAAATATTCTTTTGACTCTTCATTCAGATAATCTTCAAGCTTTGGTGCACTCTTCATGCAGTCTTTGTCATGGTCTACCTTGCAGTCGAGAATACGCAATGGATTCTGTTCATAACGGCGGTGACAGTCACTGCATAATTCATCCAGGTGTGGGGCAAAGTGTTCTTTCAAGGCTTTACGATAAGCAGCTCTTGAAGCATCATCACCTAATGTATTGATGCATACCTTGATGCTGGAAATACCCATTTTCTTGACAATGTCATAGCCAAGGGCAATGGTTTCCGCATCCAGCTCCGGGGAACGGACACCGATGTTTTCTACACCAAACTGGGTAAACTGACGCTGTCTGCCCTTCTGTGGACGTTCATGACGGAACATGGCACCCATGTAATAGAATCTGGCCGGAAGTTCCATGGATCCATACAGCTTATGCTGGTCAAAGGCACGGATAACACCTGCGGTTCCTTCTGGACGCAATGTATAGGATTCATCACCCATGGAGAATGTGTACATCTCTTTATTCACCATATCTGAAGAATCATTTTCTCTGGCAAATACATTCGTATTTTCAAAATATGGCGTACGGATTTCCTGATACCGGTATAGTTTTGTTTCTTCCCGGATCAGATCTTCTACTTCATGCCAGGCTGCCATGTCTTCAGGCAGAATGTCATAAGTTCCACGCGGGGTCTGGTAACTGGTCATAATAGCCTCCTTTATAAATAAAAAAGCGCCCTTTGTTCTAAGGACGCCTGTATGCGCGGTACCACCTCAGTTCATATCTTCGAAAGATATGCGCTTATTCCTTAACGCGGTTATACGTTTATCCCTACTGTTATTTCAGGATAAATCCTCAGGAGTGTCTGACTGATGTTTCATGATAGACGCTTTCAGCATATGCGTCCTCTCTTTTCATCATGTTAACAGGAGCTTTTCTCCATCAGGGGATCTCTTTTGTTACGGTTAGGATTATAAACTTTTTTATGCTTTGATACAAGCTTTATTAATGGGTTTCTCTTTCGACTGAGATAACCGATTCCACTTTACGTAAGTTTGTGATGACATTGTTCAGGTGAGTCAGATCATGAACTCGTAAAGTCATCTTCAGAGTTGACGTTAATGTTTCATGATTAACAGTTGCACTGACTTTTTCCATCGGTGCCTTGTATTGGGATACAACAGTAACCAGATCCGTAAGCAGGAAACTGCGGTCATGGGCAATGATACGGATATCAGATTCATAGGTTCTTTCCGGATCTCCTTCGTCCCATTCCACATCGATTAATCTTGCATCAGGATTCTGGATATTCGGGCAGTCTGCACGATGTACCTTGATGCCTTCTCCCTTTGTGATAAAGCCTTTGATTCTGTCTCCATAAACCGGCAGACAACACTGGGCAATAGACATTTTCATATTGTCTATGCCTGGCACAACCAAACCGGTCTTTGTGTTTCTGCTTTTTGGAATATCTCTTTCCATCAGACGATGAGCAATGACTTCATCACTCATCCTTGCTTTCTGACGGGTCAGTTTTTCACAGACAACCGTAGGATTGATGGAACGGACGGCGATGCCATACATGAAATCAACATAGGTACCTACCTGGAAATCATGATAAATGTTTTCCAGTTTCTTTTTATCCATGTATTCCTTGGCGTCAAAGCCACGTTTGGTTAATTCATCCCGAAGCATCTTTTCGCCCTGATCAATCATCTCAGAACGTTTTTCGGTTTCCTTTTTCTGCAGGTAATTCCGGATCTTGTTACGGGCCTGGTTTGTTTTGACAAATGAAAGCCAGTCTTCAGAAGGTCCGCTTCCCTTACGGGTTTTGATCTCAACAACATCCCCTGTCTGTAATTCCGTATTCAATGGAACCATGGTGCCATTAACAATAGCACCAACGCATGTATGTCCTACATCGGTATGTACACGATAGGCAAAGTCGATTGGTGTGGCTCCATTAGGCAGGTCAATGACTCTTCCCTTAGGAGTCATGACATAGACATTTGCTTCAAAGACATCATGCTGGAGGGTTGCCATATATTCTGAAGCGGATTCATTGGAACTTTCTTCTTCAGAATATGTCGCAAAGTTCTTAAACCAGGAAAGCTTGTCTTCAATTTCTTTCTGCTCTTCTCTGGCATTATATTTGGTGCCTTCCTTGTAACGCCAATGGGCCGCGACACCTCTTTCCGCAACGGCATCCATTTCTTCCGTACGGATCTGTACTTCAAATATCTTCCCGTTATCACCAATGATGGTTGTATGCAGGGACTGATACATGTTTGTTTTTGGTACTGCAATATAATCTTTCAAACGGCCCGGAATAGGCTTGTACTTGTTATGAATGTAGCCGAGTATTTCATAACAATGCAGCTCCGTATCGGTTACGATACGGATGGCAAGCAGGTCCAGTATCTGATCAAAGCGCTTATGCTTTTTCACCATCTTGTTGTAGATGGAATACAGATGCTTTGAGCGTCCGAAGATACGGAACTGCATGCCTTCTGCCTTGAGCATATCCGAGATTTCCTGAATCATCTTGTTTACAGCCGCATCACGTTCTGTCTTTTTAGCTTCAACAAGATGGGCTATTTCATGATATTCTTCACGATTCAGATAATAGAAACTCAGATCTTCCAATTCATTCTTAATGGAACTGATACCTAAGCGGTGAGCAATCGGTGCATAGACATCCAGGGTTTCTGCCGCAATACGCTTCTGGGAAGCTTCTGGCTGATACTGGAGCGTACGCATGTTATGAAGACGGTCACATAGTTTGATCAGAATAACGCGGATATCCTTGGCCATCGCAATAAAGATCTTGCGGTGATTGGCAGCCTGATATTCCGGATCATCTTTTCCTCTGTACTGTAAGGTTCCTACCTTGGTGACTGCTTCGACCAGATCTGCAATTTCATCATCAAAATCCGCTGCTAACTGATCATGAGAGACTCCACAGTCTTCGATAACATCATGCAGGAAACCAGCCGCAATTGTTTTCGGGCCAACTTTCAGCGTCGTTAAAAGATAGGCTACATTCACCAGATGAACAAAGTAAGGTTCTCCACTCCTTCTGAACTGTCCGGCATGCTTTTCAGCTGCGTAGTTTGCGGCCTTTTTGATGAGAGCAATACTGTCAGGGTTATGGATGTATGTTTCTGCTTCATTGATAACATCTTCTACACCCGGATTTTTCTTTTCACGCATATACTCTCACCCCTTTTCTGTTGTCTACAGTATACCGCAATAGTTTCCTTCTATTGCAGTTAATAATGAAAAAGGCACGCTTTCAATCTGAAATTGAATCCCATGCCTTATGTTCAGCGTTTATGAATCTCTGCTCAGTTATCTGACATCTTCAGAAGTGAGCAAACTTCATATTTGCCAAGCTTTTCTCTTCCTGCCATGCCATTGCCATACAGTTCAATGACAAACGCACATCCGGCTACGACACCGCCAAGCTCTTCAATCATCTTGGCACTGGCTTCTGCCGTACCACCTGTTGCCAAAAGGTCATCTACAATTAATACCCTCTGGCCAGGCTTTACTGCATCCTTATGCAGGCATACTTCATTAGAGCCATACTCCAGATCATACTTGCAGGAAATTGACTCACGTGGAAGCTTACCTGGCTTTCTGACTGGTGCAAAGCCTACACCCATTTCAAGGGCAACCGGACATCCGAAAAGAAATCCTCTTGCCTCAGGTCCGACAACCAGATCTGCATGTACCTTTTTACCAAATTCCGCAAGCTGATGTACTGATTCCCTGAAAGCCTCAGCGTCCTGGACCATTGGTGTAACATCTCTGAAGAGAATTCCCTTTGCCGGGAAATCCGGGATAGAAGCGACATAGTCCGCAAGATTCAAAGCCATAGTTCTGTATTCCTCCGTTATTAAAATACGCAAATATTATACATCGTTTGGGACATTTTTACTGTATATCTTCAACGATCAGTTGTAATGTGATACGTCCACGGAAACGATTGATGCCAGCTGTTCCGATAAAGCAGTCCGGATTCTTTAATTCTTTTAATCCTTTCCGCTTATATAAAAGTGCCTCATACTGACTGTTATGACCATCGATTTCATACTTGATTGTCTTTGCGGTTTCACGACGGTTTTTGATAGTACCCCCATATACCGCAAAGTATGGTTTTATGAGTTCCTTTGGATAAGGAGACAGACACTGTAAATCCATGATATTATCAAAAGTCATATCAGCTGCGTTGATAGCGACAGCTTTTTCTTCTTCGTCCTGAAAAACAAAGTTTTCCTGTTTCATCTTTTCTTCTATGTGCTGTTGAAAAAGCGGATAGTCTTTTTTAGATACGGCTATACCGACGGCCATCTCATGGCCACCGAAAGATACAGTTTCTTCAAAAGAAGAGAAAAATTCAAACATGTTGAATCCCGGAACACTGCGTCCGCTTCCTTTGATCAGATCTTCATGATCTGTCATGACTAACACCGGCTTATGTACTTTATTGGCAATTCTTCCTGCCACAAGACCACAGATACCTTCATGGAAATCCGGCTGATAGATTAGCTGAAAATCTTTCTCATTGAGATAACTTTCTGCTTTTCTGCTTTCTGATTCGGATAAGGATTTACGCACATCATTGATATGATTCAGCTGTCTGGCATAAGCGGCAGATGCCTGTCTGTCTTTTGTGATCAGATATAAAGGCAATGTATTTACATTACCAAGATCACTCATTCTACCTACGCTGTTGAGCTTTGGGACAATGTTAAAAGCTATTGCTGTTTCATCCACCTCTGCCCCCGGATATAACAATTGAGACAAAGAAACCGGAATCCCCTGTTTTAACAAGGAAATACCTTTTTTGACAATCTTTCTTGTTTCACGCCATAAAGGCATGACATCCCCTATAGAAGCAACTGCTGCTAAAGAAATAAGATCATCATGATTCATACCGATAAGATTAAAGGAGAGCTCCAATGCGACACCAGCACCACATAAGTATGCAAAATCATCTTCCATGTAATCCGGATGGACAACAATATCTGCCTCTACATCTTCTTCAATAACATGATGATCTGTCACAATGACATCCATGCCAAGTTCTTTTGCTTTCTTTAAGGCTTCATGAGCCTTGACGCCATTATCAACAGTAATGATTAAGGTATATCCTTTCTCATATGCCATCTGAACGGTTTCAGGATGCAGGCCATAGCCTTCTTTAAAGCGGTCAGGGATATAATAGCCGTTTTCAATTCCAAGCGTATTTAAAGTCTCTTTCATGATGGCAGTGGCACAAACACCATCACAATCATAATCACCGCCGACAAATACCTTTTCATGTTTTTCTTTAGCCTGTAGAATACGCTGACACGCTTTCTTTACACAATCTGCTTCTGAGCGTTTCAGATGGTCATCTCCACGCAGTAATTCGGCAATCTGTGCATCAGAAAGATCTGAAGCAGCTAATAGTTTAGATGTGAGTTTGCCTGTTCCCCATTTACTGGCAAAACTATTTTCATCTATGTCAAGAATATTCCACTTCATGACTGCGCCGCCAGTTTTTTAAAGATATCACCACGTTCTTCAAAGTTCTTGAAGTGGTCATAGGAAGAAGCGGCTGGTGATAAGAGAATTGTATGTCCTTTGCGGCATATGGTCTTGGCAAGAGACATTGCTTCAGAGAGATCATTAACCTGATAAAAGCCTTCTCTGTCCCATCCTTTATCTTTCATTTCCTGTAAGATCCTGTGACCGGATGCGTACATGAATACAGCTTTGATATCTGTGTGTTCATGGAGATAGTTTTCAAGTTCATGATACTCAATGCCTCTGTCCATACCACCAATCAACACTACATCTGTGTCTGGCACGGATTTCAATGCCTGTATGCATGCCTGCCCGATCGTGGATATGGAATCATTGACATAACGTATACCATCATAGGTGCCGACATATTCAAGTCTGTGATGAAGAGGCTTGAAAGAAGCGGCTGCCTTGAGGAATTCATCATCCGTAATGCCATAGATATTGCCAATGGCATATGCGACTGCCAGGTTCTGATAGTTATGTTCTCCGATCAGGTGACAGTCTTTCACCTCGAGTACATGTCCCGGTATATGCAGGGTATGACCTTCGGCATAAATATCCTTACCAATCAGTATTGGTTTTACAGGAGATCTTTCCAGGTATCCGTATTGACCAAGCATCTCATGCATGATGGCATAGTCACCTGCTTTCTGATGCAGGATATTATTAAACTTGGCATCACCATATTTCTTAAGTGTTCCATAATGATCGAGATGTTCTTCATAGAGATTCAGATATACGGCAACATGTGGTGAGTATGGGCAGAATTCAAGCTGATGACAGGATATTTCAAAAGCCGCAAGAGCTCCCTGTTCCATCTCATCAATACAGTCAAAACAAGCCTTGCCGATATTGCCTACTAATACTGTTTTATATTTCTGACTTAATACGGCTGCTGTTAAAGAAGTAGTTGTAGATTTTCCTTTTGTACCGGTAATACCAATTGTATGATCACGATAATGCTTTAAGAATAACTGGGTTTCCCCACTGATATGGGTGGTGTCCATACCTTCCGGCACCACAATGCCCGGAGCCTTCATAATCAGATCATACTTGCTGAAGTCAAGATCTTTATCTGTAACACAGATGGTATGTTCTGTTTCTGCTTTTGCTTTGTCTAATCCTTTGCCACCATCCGCAATGGTTATAACCTGATCAGGAAGAAGCGAACGGATGAATCTGTAGGTGGATCTTCCTTCCATGCCATAACCCCATATCAGGATATTTTTATTACTGAATTCTTCACGCCACGAAGCTTCACTCATGATTGATTTCCCCCAGAAGATCAATAACCTGCGACAGGTCTTTCCTTTCATATTCCAGAACATGCATCATATCTGCATCCTTCTTTACGGTATCTTCAATAAAGCAGGAATGCATGCCGGCAGCGTGGGCTGCAAGAATCCCGTTCTTGGAATCTTCCAATACAAGACATTCTTCAGGTTTTACATGCAGTGTTTCTGCACCTTTCAGGAATATATCCGGTGCCGGCTTGCCATGCTTTACTTCATTTCCTCCGACAATGGCATCAAAGTGCATTGGCGTAGATACAGTATTCAAAAGACATTCTACATATTCGTGAGAACTGGATGAACATACAGCATGAAGGATATGATGCTCATGCAGATACTCTTCTAATTGTATCAGTCCCTTTTTGTTCAGTTTATCCGGATAGAATGTTTTCCAATAGTTCAGATCAAAGCGGCGCTTTGCCATATTATCGTAGATTTCCTTGAAATGCGGGACATTTTCATAATACCAGGATATATCGACATCTTTGCGTGCTCCTGTCCAGATTACAAAGAAAGATGCCGGTATGGTTACCCCGAATTTATCCGCTTCTTCTTTCCACATTTTCTGTGATTCACGTTCTGTATTAAACATCAGTCCGTCACAGTCAAATAATACTGCTTTGATCATATAATCCTCCCTGAAATAAATGAAGACAGTGAAAGTACACTGTCCTCAATAAGCATTATCAAGCATTAATTCCCTTGATGGTATATTCATCAAGCTGTTCTTTCTTAGCTTTCTTTACCTTCTTCTTTGCCGGTTTATCCTTTGCCTTATGATGGATACGCATGTACTTCCATACGGTTGGCGCAACGAAGATAGAAGAGAATGTACCGGCAATCAGACCGACAAACATTGCAAAGTTAAATGTGAAGATAGCACGTGATCCGAGAATCAATAAGAAGATAACCGGGAACAGGGTTGTCAATGATCCATACAGAGACATATGAATGGTTGCGTCTAATGCATCGTTAACAACCTTTGTATAGTCTTCCGGCTTCATGGAAGCGTTCTTCTTTTCTGCCATAATCTCACGGATTCTGTCAAAGACAATAATAGAGTTATTGATAGAGTAACCGATTATTGTCAATAATACGGAAACAAGTTCAGTATTTACTTCAAAGCGGAAGATGACAAAGAATGCCAGTACCATGAACACATCATGGAACAATGCGACAAGACAGCCTAAGGCATAATCCCACTGGTATCGTAATGTGATATATAACAGCATAGCTGCCCAGGCTACCAGAGTCAGGATCAAGGCATTTCTGACCAGATCCTTACCGACAACCGGAGTAACTACGTTATCGTTAGCCTCTTCTCCGAATTTATCCTTCAGATCTGCCTTCAGCTTTGTCAGATCTTCTGTATCCAGAGACTTTGTGGTAACTGCATATACAGTTTCATCACCAGCAGACTGATAACTGAAATCCTTATAGCCAAGAGATTCCATTTCTTTCTGTACATCGTCTGTAGTAATTGCATGATCTGAGTTAACCGTGATCTTTGTTCCAGAAGCAAAGTCAATGCCAAGATCTACAAATCCTTCACCCCTTGCGGCATTGAAGATACCGCATACAAGTGCAATGGCAAAGATTACCAGAGCTGTACGGATAACATATTTGGCCTTGCCGGCATAGTCAAAGTGATGGGTATCGGAATAGAACTTTGTTTCTCCCTTGGATACATCCGGAATCTGATCCTTCTTGACCGCAAACCAGCCCGGATGATTGTCTGCAACATGAGAAGAAACAATCAGTCTTAACATGATACGGCTTAAGGCTACGTTAAGAACCATAGTCATAATAACCGTGATTATTAACATGGTCGCAAATCCCTTAACAGAACCTGTGCCCCAGATATACATAATCAATGCGGTAATCAGGGTTGTAAACTGTGAGTCAAAGATTGCGGAGAAGGATTGTGTCTGTCCTTCACGTACTGCATTCTCTACGCTTCTGCCCTTCCATAACTCCTGTCGGATTCTTTCAAAGTCAATGATATTGACATCGACTGTCATACCAACACCAAGTACAAGGGCACCGATACCTGACAAGGTAAAGACAGCTCCCATTAAGGAATAAATGCCGAATACTGCCCATATATAGGCAACAAGCATAATGGCTGAAACAATGCCCGGTACTCTGTACTTGATAATCATAAACAGCATGACGACGACAATACCGATAGCACCGGCTATTGCTGTTCTATGAAGGGCATCAGAACCAAATTCTGCCGAAACAACATTGGAAGAAATTTCTGTCATCTTGACTGGCAGAGAGCCTGAATTAATCAGATTGGCAAGTTCTCTTGCCTGTTCTTCGGTAAAGTTGCCGCTGATCTGACAATCGCCTGTAATCTCATTGTTTACTGATGCTGCCGAGATATAAGCTGGTTCTTCACCCTGATTAGCCTTGGCTGCTTCTTCTTTATAGCTTTCGCCATCCTGATAATCCAGCCAGATAACCATGATGTTTTCACCATTGGTCTTTTCAGAGATTTCCTTTGTGATCTCACCGAATTTCTTCTGATCCTTGATCTTCAGGGAAACAACCGGCTGGTTGTTCTGATCATAGGCAAGGCTTGCGCCGCCTTCTGCCAGAATAGAAGAATCCGCAAGTTCATTATCATCTACATCACGGAATGTCAGGTTAGCTGTTGTACCGATCATCTCACGGGCTTCATCCTGATCCTTGATGCCGGCAAGCTGAACTCTGACACGGTTGCCGCCTTCGACAGTGATATTAGGTTCACTGACGCCTAATACGTTGACACGCTTGGATATGGAATTCACCACTGCATCCATGTCAACATCACCGCCCTTATTTAACGGTTCTACCTGGTACAGGATTTCAAAACCACCCTGCAGGTCCAGGCCCAGGTTCAGATTATCCTTGATTGTTGTAGCGGTTGTTCCGACCAGAACACCAATCACTGCCACAATTAAAGCAAGGATAAACAGCCTGCTCTTTTTGACTTTCTTTTTTACTGCCATAAATCAATTTCCTCCTATGACATCAGTGAAATCACTGAGGTTTTCTTTTTTCCCTGTATAAATAGCTTCACGGGAAAGATACCGGACAATATCATCCGCATTGACATGCATGATCTGATCACATGCCTGATTCAGCGTATGCGGGAGTTCATTCTGCCAGAGATCCTGATCCAGATAGTCTTCCAGATTTGCATATGTAAGACTGGGAAGTTCTTCCCGGATCAGCTGCTGCATCTTGATGACCATAATCAACTGTACCGCCGTATTATGAATATCATAAACCTGTAATGAATTTTCTTTCCCCATACAATTGAAATATTATATCAAATAATTGTATATCTGCGGTCATTGTTCCAGAATTTTAAAAAAATCCGTATAAACGGATTTCAATGCAATGCCACATATAAGCCTAATGCCGCAAATACAGCTTCCACAATCCAGAACATCAGAACTATATGGGTTTCAGGCATTCCCTTGATGCGGAAAGCATAATGAATCGGTGTATACGGGAATACACGTTTATGACGTGTACGTACGGATACCTGCTGGATAATAACACATAAGGTTTCAATGACTGGAACTCCGGCAATCAGAACTAAGGCAAGTTCTTCCTTTAATACCATGGCTAAAGCAGCTAATACACCACCTAAGGCAAGTGCACCCGTATCTCCCATAAATACTTTTGCAGGTTTTTTGTTATACCAGAGATACCCTAACAAGGCACCGATAAGACATATAACAAACAACTGAATATCAGGTCTTTTCTGAACCATGGCTATGATAAAGAAAGGAATCAGGGCAATGATTGTTACACCAGACGATAAGCCATCCATACCATCGGTAAGATTTACAGCATTGGATGCACCGGTAAACATTAACAGAACCAGAATGAAATAACCCCAGCCAAGATGCCATGTATAATCCGTAAATGGAATTGTTACGGATAATTCTGCACGTGAGCGGTAAAGGAAGAAAAAGATAATGGCTAACAGAAGCTGTAAACCAAATTTCTGTTTTGGTGTTAAGCCATCATTGTTTTTCTTTACTGCAATCAGATCATCATCGATAAAGCCAATCAATCCATATCCGGCAAAGGCAAGGATAATGATCCAGATATCCGGATCTTTACGGGCTGTCCCTGATAAAAGCAATGTCACTACAACCGGCACAATGATGAAAAGTATGCCTCCCATAATCGGAGTGCCTGCTTTTTTCTGATCATCTTCCAAAGCATATTCACTGATACTCTGACGGAATGATAACTTTTTTAAATATTTAATAAACGGCGGCATTAATATCAGTACTGCAGCGAGACTGACGAGAAAGCCGATTAACAGATTCAAAGGCATTCTGACCTCCATAATATGCGTTACGATTATAGTATGCTCAGGTGCCAAAAACAACCTGAATCTCAGTACCCTTATTGACTGTAGTACCTGCCGGTATGGATTGTGAAGTGACGGTTCCTTCTCCACTCAATTCAAATCCAAAGCCGGTAACTGCCCATAAGGCAGCCACATCTTTTCGTGTCCAGCCGGTTAAATCAGGCATGGTAAATGATGCGGCATCTGTTAACAGGAATACTCTTTCACCACCATTTACCGTAGAGCCTGCCTGCGGGAACTGATCAATGACGTTGGTTCCGGAACCAAGTGTAATCACTTCGGCACCACTGTCCGCAAGTTTGGCATTTGCATAGTCCAGGGTATGGTTCAGCAAGGAAGGCATTTCTGTTTTTGTGTCGGTAACAACAGCAGCTGCATTGGATGCTGTGTTGTTTTGTCCTTTGGCAAAACCATAAGTCTGGGCAACCTTACGGAAGAAGGAAACAACCGGTTCCGTCATGTAAGAGGCAGCCTGTGTATAAGGAGCTTCAAAAGCATAATAAACAAGAACCTGAGGATTATCTGCCGGCATGGCAGCCATGATGGAACTGATCGTAATACCGGATTCATCATAGCCGGCAGTTGCTGTAGCGACCTGGGTTGTGCCGGTTTTACCAATCAGGTCACATTCCGGAATCACATAGCCATGGGCTGTACCATCAGAGTCATTGACGACATGATACATAATGGACTGTACCTGTTTGGCAGTATCTGATGAAATCGGATTTCCTGTTACAGTTGTATCCGCCTGATAAATGACATTGGAATTATCATATGGATCACGGATGGATTCCACAAAGTATGGCTTTACCATAGTTCCATCCGAGAATATTGCGGAATATGCCTGGAACAGCTGCAGCATTGTTACAGTAGATCCCTGTCCATAGGAAAGAGACACTTTATCTGACGGATAGGTAAAGTTCAGATATCCCGGATCTTCCGGTAATCCGTCTGTATCTACATTCTGAAAGAAGCCGAATTTCTTTAAATAGTCAAGATGGATATCTGGTGTAATCATTTCATTCTGGATAGATGCGGCAACGGTATTCAGAGAATAAATCAATCCATGATCATAATCAATCTGCCCATACTTGCGTCCATGGGCATTATAGATACAGCCATAGGAGTTTGCCTCTGATGTACGTACAGGATTGTTATGGGAATCTGCCCCATAGCAGTATTCATTACCATTTGTTTTTGCACTGCCATCATATTTGCCTTCATTGATTGCCGCAGCCCAGGTAAATGTTTTCAAGGTTGAACCTGGTTCATACGGGACCTGTGCACCGGTATTATTGAAGTCGGTTATGTTATCCAGTGTATTTGGGTCAAAGGATGGATACTGTCCCCAGGCAATGACTTTACCTGTTTTGATTTCCATTGCCCCGCCCCAGACACGACTGGCATCGAACATGTCCTTACTTGTTAACATGCTTTCTTCTAATGTTGTCTGAATGCCGGCATCTAATGTGAGATAGACATTATCGCCATTTACTGCCGAGACAACATTTTCTTTCATGCCCGGAAGAACAAATCCGTCTTTATCTACCTGATAGGTACGGGAACCGTCTTTGCCAGTCAGATAGGAATTCAGATAAAGTTCTAATCCCATTCTTCCGGTTGTTGAACCAGAGTCATCAGACTGGGCATAACCAATCAGATTTGACGCAAAGGTGTGATTCGGATATACCCGCTTGATAGAGTCTGTAAATTCAATACCCGGAAGTTTTAATGCATCTATCTCATCTTTTGTACTTTTTGTCAGGTTTCTTCCACCTGTGCCAAGCTCTGTCTGATATTTATCCTGATTCAGATAATCCAGTATTTTATTTTCATCAATATGCAGTATAGAAGACAGTTTATGAGCTGTATCTTCTTTATCCTTTACATAACTGATCTGACCTTCCGCAGATGGACGGGAAGAAGACAGAATGCATACGATGTTGTATGTTCTGTTATCCTGGGCAATGACATTGCCATTGCGGTCCAGAATATTCCCACGTAAAGATTGTTCTATTTCAGTATGGGTATTGGCGGAATCCGCATATACGGATAAATCCGTTCCGCTTCGTAAATGTACTTTTGCGACAGATACGAAAAAAACATCGGAAGTGATCATAGCAATCGCTGCCAATGTAATTAAAAAAATATTTCTAACGCTGTGATTGCGTCTTCTTTTTCTCATTTTGCTTATTCTCCATCTGCAGAACCATCAGTAACAGTAACGATACTGTCCTGATTGTGTGACATCCCACTGTTTGCGGCAATCTGATCTACACGATCGGAGGAACTTAATGTCTGAATATCTACTTTCACAGCATCATTCTGAGTCTCTATAGTAGCGATCTGTGAATCTATGGCCTGTGTCTTTGTACTTAAGGCATTGTTATAAGATCTCAAAAACAGTGAACTGCCGAGATAAAGTATACCTGAAAATAAGAACAGTAAAGCAGTGAAACGTAAAAAATTGAAATGTTTTTTCTGTTTTTTCTTCTTTACGATTCTAGCCATAAATCTATCCTCTGATTCTTTCTATAACTCTTAGCTTTGCACTGTGTGATCTGTGATTCTTTTCTATTTCTTCCGCATCAGCCGTAATCGGCTTCTTTGTTATTAATTGGAAGGAGGCCTGCTCCATTTGTGAAGAAGGAATAGGAATCCTTGGTTCTACAAACGGAGCAGAGGAATAATCTTTAAAAGTATCTTTTACGATACGGTCTTCCAGAGACTGAAATGTGATGACAGCACATCTTCCATTAACATCTAACAGAGCCAGTGCTTCTTCCAGTCCCTTCTGCAGGGCGCCTAATTCATCATTTACCGCAATCCGCAAAGCCTGGAAGCTTTTCTTTGCCGGATGGTGTGCCTTGTGAAGTTCTCTTTCAGGCAATGCCTTCTTGATGACATCCACAAGTTCAAATGTTGTGTGAATCGGCTTTTCTTTTCTGGTTTTAACAATCTCATCCGCAATACGTGAAGCATATCTTTCTTCTCCATATTCTTTCAGAATACGGGTCAGCTCCTGCTTGTCATACGTATTGACAATCTGTTCAGCATCCAGCTCCTGTTCCTGATTCATCCGCATATCCAGTCTTGCGTCAAAACGGTAGCTGAATCCACGGGCAGGATCATCAAACTGTGGTGAGGATACGCCAAGATCCATCATGATTCCATTTACTTTGAAGATGCCTCTTTTGTTGAGTTCTTCTTTCATGGAACGGAAATCATTATGAATCATCGTAACTTTATCCAGATGATCCTTCAGATTGATCTGAGATTCTCTGATAGCCTGTTCATCTTTGTCAAATGCATAAAGATGACCGGTTGTCAGTTTCGAGATCAGTAATCCGGCATGACCACCCCTGCCAAGAGTGCCATCAACGTAAATGCCATCCGGTTTAACAGATAATGCATCGACAGTTTCATGCAATAGTACAGCGGTATGCTTCATTGCAGTAAATCCGTCAAAGATTCCGCAAGATCTTCAAAGTCTTCTGAAGAGTCTTCTTCATAAGCGTCATATTTTTCTTCCGACCAGATCTCGAAATGATCAGAAACACCGATAATGACACATCCCTTCTGGAGTCCTGCATCTTTAACCAGAAACTGGGGTAAAAGGATTCTCCCCTGCCCGTCAATACCACACTCATCTGCCTTGCCGGTAATTCTTCTGACGTAGGCACGGGCAGCTTTATTGGTCTTTGGCAGGCGGTTCAGCTTTGTAATCATGTCAGACCACTCATTTTCTGCATAAGCAGCCAGGCATCCATCCATCCACTCTGTTACATAAACAGATGTAGAAAGCTGGTCTCTGAACTTGGCCGGTATAATCAGACGGTTTTTTGAATCCAGATTATGTCTGTATTCCCCCATGAACATGACCATATCGGTATCTCCCACTTTGCTCCACTTTCTGACACAATTCTACCACTTTACAGGAAAACAACAACCCTTTTCTTTAAAAGCTGTTCAATAAGCGCATAACAAAGGCAAAAAAAAGATCCTGTATTTACAGGATCATCTATCAGATTACTGATTATCTGCAGGAGCAGCACTCTTGTTTGCGCCGCCTACACTACCGCAGTTAGGGCAAGCATGATGTGGAAGCTTCATCTCACCGCATACCGGACACTTAACAAGTGTCGGAGCAGTCAGCTTGTAATGAGTTCTTCTCTTATCTCTTCTTGTCCTGGATACTCTTCTCTGCTGTACAGCCATTGTCTAGCACCTCCTACTGTTCATTTTTGAAATCTCTGAGTTTTGCCAGACGCGGATCCAACTGATCTTTCCGGCTCCTCTCATATGCAGCTTCACTGTATACCTTCCAGCCATCGCCTTCAGGATAATCCTCTTCCGCTGCATGCGTCACCTCTAACGGTACTTCCAGCAGTATGTCATCCACAACTGCCTGAAGAAGATCGATGACTTCATCTGTAACGATGCGTGCACCATCTTCATCTGTTTGTACAAATGAATAGACTTCATCACTTTCGGTTTCAAATGGGACACTGATCTCTTCATTCGTAATGCTGTCAGGGACAAGCATATCACCTGTCACATGCAGTTTTACAAAGAAGCGGTCATTCTCATCATCAAGCCAGCCGCTGCCATCAATATGGACATTCTCTGCACCATTGATCCGTTTGTTTTTGTCAAATGCAGAACGGTCAATTTCAACATCTTCATCAAATGTTACGTTTCCTGAATTTTCCAGGAGTTCAGATCTTTCCCATCTCATGTCAGTTCCACGCTCGCTAACGCTTCATAATTATAGCAAACACTTTTATAAAGTCAACGCATTTAAATGGCTTTCAATTGCTTTGAATCAAAGCATAATCATACATTTTCCAGGATCCACTCTGATGCATATTCCATGACCTGGTCAGCATCATCTTCGTGCATTGTCTCATGACGCATATGTGGCCAGACTTTTGTATCGATCTTTTCATAGCCGGCATTCTTCAGGGTCTGAATGGATTTTTTTAATCCTTTCTCACCACCGGTACATGGATCATCTTCTCCGGCAAAGAACAGAATCGGAATATCAGGATTCATACATCTGTATAACGATGTATCATTCATTTTTACCATCAGGGTAAAGAGATCATGATATCCCTGAATTGTAAACGGAAAGCCACACCACTCATCCGCAATGTATTGATCAACATTATCCGTATTATAAGAAAGCCAGTCTAATTCGGTACGTGGATCTTTGATACCCTGATTAAAGGAACCTGTCGCAAGCTTATCCAATAATTTTGAATGTCCCTTCTTGCCTTTTCTCTTTGCCTCTGCATCCGCAACGGCAAGGCCTATGCGGCAGCCAGGATTATAGTTTGGAGCACCAGACAGTATCATGGCATCGATCAGAAGATCGTAATTCTGTAAGAATACCCTGCCGACCATTGTGCCCATGGAATGTCCGAAATAGACAACCGGAACATCCGGATATTTCTTTCTCGCTGTTAAGGCAATATCTGCGGCAGAATCTACCAATGCCTTCCAGCCGTCCTTTTCACCAAACCAGCCCTTGTTTTCTTCATTCCCTGCGGTTTCACCATGACCCGGGAGATCATAGTTGATACAGGCAATCTGATGCTGGTTCAGGCATTTTGCAAGTTCTTCATAGCGTTCTTTATGTTCCTGCATGCCATGAACTGTAAAAACAACAGCCTTTGGATCAGAAACATCGAAAATACGGTAAGAAAGTTTCTGTTCATTCATAATGATTTACCCCATTCGTGATAATTAACTGTTTTTATTGTATCATTAACCAGCAGAAAGGATCATATAAAACATGCATACGTGTGGAATAATTGCAGAATATAATCCATTTCATGATGGTCATGCTTATCAGATAAATGAGACAAGAAAGAGAACCGGCTGCGATACTGTCATAGTTGTTATGAGCGGTAACTGGGTACAGCGTGGTGAACCGGCAATTACAGATAAATGGAAGCGGGCCGAAGCTGCGGTTGAAAATGGTGCCGATGTTGTGATTGAACTGCCATGTTTCTATGCCCTGCAGGCAGCTTCTCAATTTGCCCATGGCGGTATAACTCTTTTAAAGAAAGCAGGTATAGAATACTTATCCTTCGGCAGTGAATGCGGCAATCTGGAAAATCTTCTCGATATTGCGGATACACCGGTGAATCCGGATCATTTAAGAGCCGCCTTGGATACAGGTATGTCCTATCCAAAAGCATATTCTCTTTTAACAAGTACAATGATGCCGAATGACATTCTTGCAGTATCGTATCTCAAAGAGATCAAAGATACTTCTATCAAGCCTGTGGTCATTCAAAGAACAGCAGGATATCTGGATGACAAGCTGCAGGATTACGCCTCTGCCTTAGCTATCCGCAAAGCATTGAAAGAACATGTATCTGTAAAAGACTATACGCCTATGGCTGATGTTCTTGAAAACAGCATACATGTGACAATGGATCAGTTTTATCCTTATTTCCGTACGTATATCTCTATGACACCTGCAGAAGATCTGGGAAAGATGTTTCTGATAAAAGAAGGCATTCAGAATCATATGAAGAAATATGCAATACAGTGTTCTACATATAATGAATTTCTGAATGCGGCAGTAACCCACAGATATACAGCTGGCAGAATCAGAAGATCGATGGTCCATATGATGCTGCAGATAACGAGTGAAGAAGTGAAGAATCTGCCGCCATTAGATACATTAAGAATACTTGCCTTCAATGATCAGGGAAGAAAATGGCTTCATAGCAAGCGTGATGATATCAAGACTGCATCCCGCTTTGCGGATATACCAAGGCCATGGCGTGAGATGGAATACCGCAGTACGCTTCTTTATACAAGCGTACTGCCAGAGCAAGAACGCAAGCGTCTGCTGGATCTGGAAATCAAGGGAGCCCATTACATAAAGAAGAGAGAAGCCGATTGACTTCTCTCTTCTTTTTTATGCGTCTGCTTCTTCTTCAGAAGGAATGCGGACATTTGTGTAAACCTTGTTTACATCGTCTACTTCATCCAGCATATCCATCAGCTTATGATAAGCTTCGATATCTTCGTCAGATGTCAGATCAACGTATTCATTTGGCAGCATTGTTGTTTCGCATGTTTCAAATTCTACCCCAGGCAGAATCTTTTCAATGGCATCCTGAGCCTTGCCAAAGTCATTGAATGATGTCTTGACTGTCATGATACCGTCTTCTACAGAAAGATCCTGTACATCAACATCTGCTTCAATCAGCTTGTCCAGCATACCCTCTTCATCATCACAAGGGAATACGAACAAACCTACAGAGTTATAACCGAATGATACAGCACCTGCATTTGCAAGCTTTGCGCCATGGCACTTGTTGAATACAGTCTTGACATCTGTATAGGAACGGTTCGTATTATCTGTCAGACAATCAACGATTAATGTTGAGTTACCCGGACCAAATCCTTCATATCTGGCTTCATCATAGTTCTCATCAGAACCACCCTTAGCCTTGTCAATTGCTCTTTTAATAACATCAGCAGGAACCTGGTTCTGCTTTGCCTCGGCAATCTTTCTCTTCAGGCTGAGGTTCATATCAGGATCAGGGACGCCGCTCTTAGCTGCAATATACAGTTCTTTTCCAAATCTGGAATACAGCTTGGATTTCTTGGCTGCCGTTTTTGCCATAGAGGCAGCACGTACTTCATGTGCTCTTCCCATATTAATCTCCTTTACTTTGATCAAAATAACGTAGCTATTATAGCAAAACGCTCTATTATTGTGAAGATTTTTTCACTTAGAACTCCTGTCCGACAAATTCTGTTTTCAGTGTTTCTCCACCTAAAGGCTCTATGATTTTCTGTAAATCATGTTCATCCTCTAAATAGTCTTCAATGAAATGTCTGCGTACAGATACCTCGGCAGAGTAATTGCTCTTGCAGGACGAGTCTATCTTTTTGACTGTACGGTATACAACATAGTTTCCTTCCATATAGAATCCACTGTTGTCAGAGCTGAAATAAAGCTCATTCATCTTATCTTCCAGCTTCTTAACATCATCTGTAACAACATTTTTATAAACATATGCTGTAACAGTTCCAACCAGACCATTATCTGTTTTTTCCAAAACAAACTTATATGGAAATGAAGCTACTGTTCCTTCATTCTGATATACAACTTCACTCATATTGACTCCCTTCCGTGTGCAGAGTTCACAAGAACTTCATATAAGACACACTTATTATCCATTTTCATCATTATAGTTAATAACATGAATATAAAGAAATGGATATCCGTCTTATCAGTGTGTCTGCTTGCCGGCTGCAGCAGCCAGAAGGTTTCTGCACAGGCAATTTCAACGGAATCAGGAAATGTAATAGCTTCTACATCAGACGGCGTACAGATTCAAATACAGAATGCTGATAAGACTGCACCAGTTATTATAAATGATTCTGATGATATTCTCATCATCAGAGATAATATGACGATTGAACCCAGCGAGTTAAAGCCTGGTGAGAATGTAACGGTAACACTTCGTGACAATCAGATTACAATGCTGGAAGTAGAAGATGGGAATTCCTGATGTCACATACATTTCATATCATGGTAGAATGACGGCATGGCTGTTTATGTGATGAGTGATCTGCATGGATGCAGACATGAGTTTAATGAAATGTTAAAGACAATTCAGTATTCATCAGAATGTGATGAATTATGGATTGATGGCGATATCTGTGATCGTGGAAATGAATCCATACCTCTGATCCAGCAGATTATGCAGGACAAATCCATGCATATAATCTATGGCAATCATGATGTGTGGTTTGCAAAGTATGCCCAGGCTCTGATCGACGCAAAAAAAGATCCGGGCAGTATCGATATGAGTGATGATCTGCTCTGCTGGCTGCATTACAATGGCGGCTACCGCACTGCTGATCAGTTCATGGATCTGGATTATCCGCAATGCTATGATATCAAGCTGTATCTTGAAGAAAACAGAGTCTTTTATAAGTACCTGGATATTCATAACCGTAAGTTCCTGCTGGTTCATGCAGGTCTTTCCAAAGAATACCTGAATCCTTCTACTCGTCTTTCTGCCATACCGGAAGAAGTTCTGGTCTGGTCACATATCGGGATTGATGATAATCCGTTTCCGGATACAACCATGGTTGTCGGTCATATGCCTACTTTTCTCTATGGAAAGCAATATGAGAATAAAATTATTCATGGCAAAAATGAAACAATATTTCATATTGACTGCGGATGCGTTTTTGGGCGTAAATTAGCGTGTTTAAGGCTTGATGACATGCAGGAATTCTATGTGGATTCCACGTATCCATACCTGGCTGTATAAAAAATATCTTTCAATTTTTATAAAAAAACACTTGCGTTTCAGCGCGAATTTCGTAATATAGTGCATGGAGTGAATAATTGCTGGGGTGATTGTTCATCTCCTCTCGGGAGCACACATTGCGTGTGCTTCTTTTTTTATATCCACTAAAAAAAGAGTACTCCCGGTTATGGGAATACTCTCTAATAAACTGTCAGATTACTTGGAGATTGTCTTCTTAACAAGATCTGTAACTTCATCAAGTGTATCAAGTTCCAGAGCTTCAGAAGCCATCTTCTTCATCTCTTCATAATTCAGGCTATTGATCATCTTACGTGCTCTCAGGATAGATGTAGCAGACATAGAGAATTCATCCAGGCCCAGTCCGAGTAATACAGGTGCAGCAATCTCATCGCCAGCCATTTCGCCGCACATACCACACCATTTACCATGCTTGTGTGCACCATCGATTGTCATCTTGACAAGACGGAGGATAGATGGGTTTAAAGGCTGATACAGATAAGATACAGCTTCAGACATACGGTCAGCAGCCATAGAATACTGAATCAGATCATTTGTACCGATAGAGAAGAAGTCAGCATACTTGGCAAGATTATCAGCCAGTACAGCCGCAGCCGGAATTTCGATCATGCAGCCGACTTCTGTATCTTCACCAACCTTAACACCTGCCTTGACGAGCTTTTCTCTTTCTTCATCATAGATTGCTCTTGCCTTCTTGAATTCAGCAACTGTAGCAATCATCGGGAACATAATGCACAGATGTCCATAAGCAGAAGCTCTGATTAAGGCTCTTAACTGTGTACGGAATACATCTTCATGAGCGAAGCAGAAACGAATCGCACGAACATCCAGGAACGGATTCATCTGTTCAGGGAACTGATAATACTTCAGCTTCTTATCACCACCGATATCCAGTGTACGGATAACGACAGGCTTACCCTTCATACCTTCAAGAACTTCCTTGTATGCCGCAAACTGTGTATCCTCATCCGGGAAATCAGTCTCACTCTGCATATACAGGAATTCTGTACGGAAAAGACCTACGCCTTCGCCGCCATTGTCCAGTACGCCTTTTACATCTGCCGGAGAACCAATATTTCCGACTAACAGAACCTTGTGTCCGTCTGTTGAAACGGATGGCTGATCTTTAACAGCCTGCAAAGAAGCCTTTTCAGCCGCAAAATCTTCTGCCTTCTTTTCATATGCATGAATTGTATCTTCGTCAGGGTTGACAATGATGTTTCCTTCCAGAGCATCCAGAATGATAGTATCGCCATCATTTACTTCATCCAGAAGTCCCTTGACACCAACAACTGCCGGAATTTCCAGAGATCTTGCCATGATTGCGGAATGAGATGTTCTGCCACCCTTTTCCGTAGCAAATCCCTTGGCAAACTCTTTGTTCAGGGATCCTGTATCGGATGGTCCGAGGTCTTCGGCAACAATGATAACCGGCTTGTCCAGTGTAGCAAGGCTAGGAATTTCCTTGCCGGTCAGATTGCAGAGCAGACGGAATGATACATCATGAATATCCGCAGCTCTCTGTCTCATATAATCATCATCCATGGATTCGAAAATCGATACCATGTTCTGAGCAACTGTATCTGCGGCATATTCTGCATTTACCTTGTTGTTTTTGATTTCATCTTCCATCTGACTTCTGAAATCCGGATCATTGGCCATTGTCAGATGTGCATCAAAGATTTCCAGTTCTTCTTCCTTGAGACTCTTTGAAGCAACTTCCTTGATCTTTTCAATGTCAGCGACAGTTTTCTTGAACGCAGCGTCTAACTTTTTCAGTTCTTCATCCGGGTCTGCGTTATCTCTCTTCTTAATGTCAAGGACAGGCTGCACAAACTTGTAAGCCTTGGCAATTGCAATCCCCTGTGAAGCGGCAATACCTTTGAGCATATTCTAATTTTCCTCCTGCTTGTATTTCCTGATCATGTCCAGAACGTCTTTCATTGAATGAGCCATCAGCATGACATCATCATCAAATGTAATGTCATAATGCTGTTCTACCTTCATCATAAAATCAACTTTTGCATAGGAATCCATCTGCATGTCTTCAAATGTAGTATTCCCGTCAAATCTGATTAAATTACGACTATATTGCTCAGCAAGCTCTTTCAAATATGCAAGATCATTCATTGACACTCCTTGAAGAATTTTAGCATTAATAAATTATAAAGACAATCATGCCAAAATCATTTTAGACTGCGTGTCTTATCCATAAATTCCTTAACGCATTCTTTCTTCATCCGGTAATACGTTGACCTTGAACAGTAATCAAGATACCAGCTCGGTTCCTTTGGCTGCAGATATTCATTGCGTATAAACCAGCGGGTATGTGACGAGCATTCCCGCAATACCTGATCTATGCACAAACGCAGCTCACGATCTTCAATAGACTTTCTTGTATCTTCTCCCTTTACTTCTGTAATCTCAATACGATAGCCTGCTTCCCGATAACATTTGCCGATAAAAGCAACCGCTTTTTCATCATTCTTCAGATTGTACTTTTCACTCATAATATCTCCCTCTTTTCTTCTGAGTCTAACCGACAAAATGTAAATAAATATGAAAATTTTTATTTTATGAAAGCTCTTGTTAAAATGATCTGGGAGAGATCATGAAAACAAACAGTATTACAACTTTATCCTTAAAAAGAATCGTCATTACCCTGCTTATTCTGGTTATGATTCCATTCGGGGCAAGATTCATTAATATATACCTTCAGCAATATGATATTTCATTGATGTTTACCATGAATGTAGGTGGATCGATTATGATCATCTATAACTGGAATCTTTTCAGTCTTCATTACAACCGGGCAAAGAATAATATGATCGACACTATTTTCTATACAATTGTTGCTTTCCTGCTGATTGCTGTATGGACCTGGTTTTCTCTTTCTTTCTTAAACTGTCGTATTATTCTGCCATCTTCTGATGTTCTGGAACGTTATGGATATGCCCTGCCGGGCATGCTTATAGCCTACAGTTTTATGGAAGCAGCCGTTTTCTGCATCAGTGCCAAGTGTGCAACAGATCATTTCAATATTCACCATAGAGAATTACAGACAATTCTGGCAACCGGAATACTGTTTGGAACTCTGATCACAGTGATCTTTTTACCTAGTACAAATATCATGATTATTATTACTACTCTTTTGTACAATGTTGTATTAATGACATTTGAAGCGTATTTCTACAATCAGACCCATTCTTTCATACCCGGGCTTTTAGGATTTGCATTGACCAATCTGGTATTCATGCTTACAGGAATACTCTGAAAATAAACTTTTCAGATTCACCATATGTTCACAATAGATATGCTAAACTTTTAACATAAAAAGGAGAAGAAATATGGCAAACGTAAAAGAAGTATATCTTCCATTCAAAGGCTATAAAACCTATGTCCGTATTGTTGGTGAAAGTAAAGATGGAAAGCTGCCTTTACTTGTGCTCAATGGCGGACCAGGTATGAGTCACGACTACATGACAACCCTGGATCCTCTGGCGGATCAGGGAAGACAGATCATTTACTATGATCAGATAGGTTGTGGTAAATCTCCGGTTCCTGACGGAGCACTGAATTATAATGCAGATCTCTTTGTAGAGGAAATGCAGAATGTGATCAAAGAACTGAAACTGGATCATGTGCATCTGCTTGGACAATCCTGGGGCGGAATTCTTCTGATGCTGTATCTGCTTGATGTAACCCAGGAAGGTGTTGCCTCCGCAGTATTATCTTCAACCCTTCCAAGTGTAAAGCTATGGGTAAAGGAGACAAAGAAACTCCTGTCCTTCTTACCAAAGGAAATGCAGGAAGCAATCGATAAAGGTGAGGCTACTGGTGAAAAGGACAATCCTGAATATGAAGCTGCCGCAAATGAGTTCTACCGCAGACATGTATGTTCTCTGGATCCGTATCCGGATTATGTCACCGCAAGCTTTGCTAATCCGGGACCAGCCTATTTAGAGATGCAGGGAACATCAGAATTTGTCTTTACAGGAAATCTGAAAGACTATGATATCGAAGATCAGTTAAAGGATATTCATGTACCTTCCTTTGTGATTTCAGGTGAATTTGATGAGTGCACTCCACTTGTCGCAAAGACTCTGTATGACAATATTCCTACGGCAGAGAAATGGCTGTTAATTGAAAACGGAACCCATCTCTGTTCGGCAGAGTATCCGGATCTTTATAACCGGGAAGTAGAAGCATTCCTTGAAAAACACGAATAAACAGTTATGAAAGACAGAATCGTATGATTACGGTTCTGTTTTTTTATAAGAAAACCGGAAAGAGTTCTGTCTGTAACAGTATCTTTCCGGTTTTGTTTATAGATTCAGTTTCAGGTTTACAGTGAATGTCAGTCCTCATCTACTTCAATCAGGCCATAACCGCCGTTTCTTCTTCTGTAGACAACAGATATCTTTTCACTGTCTTCATCTTTGTAGATATAGAAGTTATGTCCGCTTAATTCCATCTGCATGATCGCTTCATCCAGAATCATTTCATCTGCGATAACCGTCTTTGTACGTACCGGGATATCTTCTTCATTATCCTCTGCCTCAGCTTCATTGATGAAAGCTTCTGAAAGGTGTTCACGATGACGCTTGGAAAGACGTGTCTTCTGTCTTCTTAACTGATCTTCCAGTTTATCGATGGCCAGATCTACAGCCGCATAGAAATCATCATTGACTACTTCTGCTCTGAGGATACCTACTTTAGTCGGAATGGTAACTTCTACCTTCTGAGAATTTGGATATACATGTGCTACGACTCTTGCAATTGTGTCGGGATCAATGAGAAGATACTTGTCCAGAGTTGATAATTTCTTTTCGATCTGTTCTCTCATTGCCGGTGTAACAGTTACATTTTTTCCTACGATTTCGAATCTCATAATTGTTCCTCCAGTTTCTAATATCGATATGGAAATAACAGTTTGTATAAAACCGTTTTATAGAATTATCTGTATATCAGGTATATGTTTGTAACTACATTATAGCAATGAATATATGAAAGAAAAGAATTGACAAGTACCGCTATTATGCTTATATCACTTTACAAGTGTTTTCAGCCATTTGAATACAACCGTCATGGCATACGCGTCCATACCACAGTATTTTTTCAGATCCTCAACGATCTTTTCCTGTTCTTCTATTGGCGCATCGTTGTAATCCAGATGTCTCCATTGCCATACGGCATCCATACCCTGACGGATATCAAGGTCTCTGTATCCGGGATCATCCATCATATTCATGATAGTCTTCAATGACCAGCTGCCCCGCATGCGGGTGTCATAGACAGTCCCGTTTTCAAAGGGAAGCTGCAGGTCTTCCATACGTTCATTAATATGATTCAGCCGTTCGGAAAGATCAGGGAATAACCGGGCAAATTCATTGATTCTCTGCATTTCTGCCCCTTCTGCATTATAGGCAATGACACTGCCCTCTGCCGGAATCTTTTCACATAACGAAGAAGCCATGTCATAGCGGTCATCATGTACATTCAGGTAAACATAATGAGACATTGTGCCATCTTCCTGCAGTATGTACAAAGCATATTCAAATGGCAGTACATCATATGGATGCATACCTTCATAAGGCGGTATGGCAAATCTTTCCCATTCAAAATCAAGGAAAGATACCGGATAGGAAATATGAGAAAGCCATGTATGCAAACCATATTTATCAACATAGAGACCATTGTTTTTATCAGCCATGATCTGGGCATACTGCTGGCGGGTTCCCTCAATCTGACTGATATCCGCATCCTTAAGGTATAAAATACCCTTGTTTTTCATGTCATAGCGGTATCTTGACGCAATGAGTGTCAGGATGGAATTATCCGCTTCTTTTTCTTCATGAGGGAAACAGGTTTCATAGTACCGGCATTTTACCCTGCCGCTGCATTTGCGCTCACGTACTGGCTTTCCCACATGTTCAGGATCTGCTTTCTCCATACTTTCCAGTAATGGTTTCAGATCATGCATGTTTTTTTCTACCTGTGTACGGATATGGGTGGAAGGATGGTTATTAGAATTATAGAAATATTCTGAGATTGTAAAAAGACCTTCAGGATCCAGATCTTTTTTACGCTCATAGGCTGCATTCAGATGAATGATATACATGTTATTGATCTGGATATTATTATTGCGCAATACCCATACCGTATCGCAATAGTACTGTAAATCCTCACCATGCGGCCATATACCTGTATACAGGAAATATATATCCCATGCTTCATTATTGCGATGCAGGAAAGGAACTTTAACGCGCAGGTTATCATAGGCAAACCTTGCCTGGACAAGCCATTCGTATGAACCAAGTGCCTGCAGAGAAAGCTTTGGGTCATCACCTGTTTTACCAATAAAAGCTTCTTCTTTTTTGATATGAAGCTTCTCCATGGCAAGATCCGTTACTTTTTCATCCAGTCTTACAAAAGGATGATATTCACTCTTTTCAGCATTCTGTTCATAGAGAAACAGGCGTGGACAACGTGTATATTTTTTACAATCTGAAATATGAAACATATAAAATCACCGCTAACATTCTAGCATAAAAGAAAACTGTCCGCTGTTTATAACGGACAGTTAACTGTTATTCTCCCTCAGATAATGGAACCATGGCGGCACCAACCACACCTGGTTCCGGTAATCCGGCAATAACAAATGGTGTATCCTGAATGGCTGTATGTGAGAACTTCTTGTAGTTTTCAATCACACCCGGTAAGAACATATCTGCAGATTTTGTCATACCGCCGCCAATGATAAACATATCCGGGTCACATACACAGGCAATTGTCGCAAACATCTGACCGAGATCTTCTTCCATCTGGGAAACAATCTTCTGTGCCTTTTCATTACCGTCCGCAGCTAACTCAAATACCTTTCCTGCGTGGGGAATATCCTCATCCGGCATAGCTTCCCTGCCCTTGCGGGTGATGGCTGTACCACTGGCTTCATTTTCAATAGCACCGGCATTCAGATAGTTAATCTTTTTACGGTTGCGGTCAATGATCATATTGGCAATTTCACCGCCGAATCCATGTTTGCCTGATACTGTTTTTCCATCAACGACCAATACACCGCCGATACCGGTTGAAATTGTCACATAGAAAACTGTTCTTAATCCCTTTCCGGCACCTACCAGAGCTTCCGCAAGTCCGGCAACATTTGCGTCATTATCCAGATATGCAGGCATGCCGAATTCATCTGAAAGTTCCCTGGCCATAGGATACCCCTTAAAGCCCGGCAGATTGGTATCCAGTACCATTGTGCCTGCCTGTTTGTCTACTGGTCCCGGTACACCTACGCCAATACCGCATGCATCTTTCCAGTCCGGAATTTCATGGATCATTTCCTTAATGACACTCATGACTTTCTGCGGTCCTTCCTGACCATGGGACGGTCCTTTGACCTGTTCCAGAACCTGTCCCTGTTCTGTGACTCTTGCGACTCTGACGTTTGTGCCGCCAAGGTCTACTCCGATGTAACATTTCATGATTCTGATTCCTCCTGTATTTCATCACCTATCAGATTCTGACCAGCTGTCTTTGTTATGATGACGCTGGTAAATGTTCCTGCTTCATGATCTCTGCATGGATGAAAGCGGATATTGCCATCAACATTATCCGGTGCCATCTTCCATGTTCTGCCTACAAACATATGCGTCAGAGGATCATATCTTTCAATCAATACGGTCTCTTTATGACCGGTTTCTCTGCTTAATCTGTCTTCCGCAATACCTTCCTGAATGGACATGATCTCAGCCTTTCTTCTTTCCTTTTCTTCAGGGCTGACATTATCATCCATGTCATAGGCAGCTGTTCCTTCTTCTCTGGAATACGTAAATACACCAAGGTGATCCCAGCCGATTTCCTTCACTAAGGAAACATTCTCTTCATGTTCCTCTGGTGTTTCACCAGGGAAACCTGTAATTAATGTTGTTCTGAGAACTGCATCAGGTATTTCTTCACGGATTTTATGTACTCTTGAAAGTATCTGGGCACGGCTTGTCTTACGGCGCATACGTTTTAATACGGCATCACTGCCATGCTGGGTAGGAATATCAAAGTATGGTAATACATGTCTGCTGGAACGAATTGTTTCAATCAGATCATCCGGCATCTCATCCGGATACATGTAGAGCATACGGATCCAGCGGATACCATCAATCTTATCCAGTTCTTTCAATAATTCCGAAAGATGAGAACGAGTATCCCAATCATAGCCATAGCGCGTACAATCCTGAGCGACCAGTGTGATTTCCTGTACCCCACTATCCGCAAGACGCTGTGCCTCTTTTAAGACATCAGACATTGGCTGACTGTGCAGGTTTCCTCTGATCAATGGAATCGCACAGAAAGCACAGCGGTTATTACAGCCATCACTGATGGAAAGATAAGCCATCCATGGCTTGCCGGATAATACCCGTGGTGCCAATCCATAGTTATTACTGATATGAACACCCAGTTCTTCAGAAAGAATAGAACCGATGTGCGGATATTCATCGATAGATATGAATCTGTCTACTTCCGGCATTTCCTTTTCCAGCTGCGGCTTATATCTTTTGGCAAGACATCCCATGACAATCAGCTTCTTCAGATTTCTTTTCTTTAAATCTGCGACATCCAGAATGGTTTCTATTGCCTCTGACTTGGCAGATTCGATAAAACCACATGTATTAATGATGATGGCATCCGCATCATCATAGGATGTCACGATTTCCTGATTGGCCTGTTTTAAAAGACCAAGCACATTTTCTGTATCTACAAGATTTTTGGCACAGCCAAGTGATATCATCCCGATTTTCATTATTTAAATTCCTTTATTTCTTACTTATTTATTATACTGCAAAGACATTGTTCAGATTAACGGATGGGCATAAAAAAACGGGAAATTCCCGTTTTCATGTCTCGTTAGTCGGCAAGGGTTCCAAATGGATCCCATGGGGCAAGTTCAGCTGGCTTTTCCGCTAAGGCACTTAATGCCTTTTCAGACAGGAATTTACGATTGACTGCAGCTACATAGACATATTTATCAAACCATGTATCACTGCCGGTAAAATAGCCCTTATTGGCAATCTTGTCACCCCATGAGTTTTCAATCTTCCATCTGTCAGGACTGCCGTTTTCATCAAGATTAACACCTGTGAATACCATGGCATGATTCATGGC
>CAZHUX010000004.1:0-69797 GCA_964535445.1 uncultured Galactobacillus sp.
GATTTCCATTAATGCGGTAAATGAAGCTTCAGAGAAGTATGACTCCATGGTATTTGTCGTATGCCAGAACGATATCATGGTTGATAATCCGACCCAGAAAGATATGTATGAAGTCGGAACACTTTCCAAGATCAAAGTTATCAGAAAGAAAGAAGGCTTCTTACGGGTAACCTTTACCGGTATGCAGAGGGCAAAGCTGGTCAATGTTGAAAATACCGGTGATCTGATGATGGCAGACATTGAGATTCTTCATGATGTCCAGGGTGATCAGAATGAAGAGATGGCCCTGATCAAGAAGATCATCAGTGAATTTGAAAAGGTATCCAATCTTTCATCTGCTTTCCCGGCTGATGTACTTCATCAGTTTTCACAGGGTGTTTCAGCTGTAACTCTGACAGATCAGTTCGGTCAGTATTTCATGATGGATCAGGAGACCAAACAGAAGCTTCTCGAAACTCTTGATGTCAATGAAAGAATGCTGCAGATCATTGCCGAGCTTGAAAAGCAGCAGCGTTTCAATGAACTGGAATCTTCCATCAACAACAAAGTCAGAGAGAAGATTGATGACAGTCAGAAAGAATACTATCTGCGTGAAAAGCTGAAGACTATCAAAGAGGAACTTGGTGACATTACCAATATCACGGATGATACGACCAAGTTAAGAGAAACCATTGAAAACAATCCTTATCCTCAGCATGTTAAAGATAAGGCTCTGGAAGAATTACAGAGATATGAAATGCTGCCGCCGGGAAGTGGCGAAGCTAGTGTTGAAAGAAGCTATCTGGACTGGCTGCTGAAGGTTCCGTGGTGGCAGGAAACCAAGGATTGTGAAGATCTGAAGAAGGTAAGAGAAGTACTGGATGAAGATCATTATGGTCTTGATAAAGTCAAAGACAGAATCATGGAGTATCTTGCCGTCAAGCAGATGACAGGTACATTAAATGCGCCGATTCTCTGTCTTGTAGGACCGCCTGGAGTAGGTAAGACTTCACTTGCCAAATCTATCGCCAGAGCTCTGGATCGCAAATTTGTCAAGATGTCGCTTGGCGGGGTCAGAGATGAGGCTGAAATCAGAGGTCATCGCAGAACCTATTTAGGTGCTTTGCCTGGCAGAGTCATTCAGGGAATGGACAGAGCCGGTGTCATTAATCCTGTCTTCTTAATTGATGAAATTGATAAGATGGGTGCGGATTACAAGGGTGATCCTTCGGATGCATTATTAGAGGTACTCGATCCGGAACAGAATGCCGTTTTCAGTGATCATTATCTGGAAGAACCATATGATTTATCCAAGGTTATGTTTATTGCGACAGCTAACTATCTGGAGAATATCCCGGCTCCATTAAGAGATCGTCTTGAAATCATTGAACTTCCTTCCTATACAGAGATTGATAAGGTACAGATTGCCAAGGATCATCTGATTCCAAAGCAGATCAAGGCAAATGGCTTAAAGCCTTCCCAATTCCATCTCAAGGATAAGGAAATTCTGTATCTGATCCGTCACTACACAAGAGAAGCAGGTGTCAGACAGTTAGAAAGACTGATTGCTTCCTTATGCCGTAAGACTGTTCTTGCAATCTTAAAGGATGGAAAGAAGTCTATGACAATGACGGAAAAGAATATCAAGAAGATGCTTGGTAAAGAACTCTATGAATATGGCAATAAGGAAAAGAAGAACCAGGTTGGATGTGTAACCGGACTTGCATATACAGAGTTTGGCGGCGATGTATTACAGATCGAAGTCAATTACTTTGAGGGTAAGGGAAATCTTGTTATTACCGGTCAGTTAGGTGATGTCATGAAGGAATCCGCAGAGATTGCCTTAGACTATGTCAAGGCACATGCAAAACAACTTCATATTGATCCTAAGTTCTTTGATAAGCATGACATTCATATTCATGTACCGGAAGGTGCAGTTCCTAAGGATGGTCCTTCCGCAGGTGTTACCTTAACAACTGCTATTGTCAGTGCCTTAACGAATACACCTGTACATAACGATCTTGCGATGACTGGTGAAGTGACATTACGCGGCAACGTATTGCCAATAGGCGGTTTACGTGAAAAGTCACTGGCAGCTAACAGAGTCGGTATTCATAAGATCCTGATTCCTAAGGATAATATGAGAGATCTCGATGATGTTCCGGAAGTCGTTAAAAAATCCATTGACTTTGTGCCAATGGAGAATGTCTCCCAGGTACTGCAGGAAGCTCTGGTGAAATAATGCAGTCTCATGACGCAAGACTATTGAAGAGTGCAGCCAATGCCTCACAATGGCCTGAACATACACTTCCTGAAATCATATTTGCCGGTCGTTCCAATGCCGGTAAGAGTACATTGATCAATGCTTTGACAAACCGTAAGAATCTTGCCTATTCCGGTAAGACACCCGGCAAGACAAGACTGCTGAACTTCTTTGAAGTAGATCACAGAGTGGTCTTTACCGATGCACCAGGCTATGGCTATGCGACAAGTGATGAGAAAAGTGCACTTGCCTTTGGCAGACTGCTGGAACCATATTTTGAACATCGTGAAAATCTGAAGGGTATGGTTCTTGTCTTAGACGCAAGAAGAACACCTGGTGAAGAGGATCTGGATATGATCAATTATGGCAGAAGTGCACATTTACCGATTATCTGTGCCTGTACGAAATCCGATAAGATCTCGTATGGAAAATATACAGCCAATGCCAGAAAGATTGCAGAAGCACTGCAGTTGCCGGTATCCGCATTAATACCGGCAGATGCTTTGCATAAAAAAGGTATTGATGAAATCTGGCAGAGAATTGATCAGATGATTGCTTCATAACGGGCTGAGCTCTTAAGAGTCTCAGCTCTTTTTTTCTCTTTAACGCTGTTGTGGTAGAATAGTTATGTTTGAAGGAAGAGTGTTATGAAAGTAATGATAGCTGCCGGAGGAACCGGCGGTCATATATACCCGGCCCTGGCATTAGCAGAGGTACTAAAGAAAAAAGAACCGGATTCAGAAGTGATTTTCTTTGGATCAGATGATCGCATGGAAGCAAAAGTCATTCCTGAACATGGTTATAAGTTTTATGGTATGCATGTCGCAAGTACATATGGCGGGTTAGGCAATAAAGTTAAATCTGTTTTCAGCATGATGAAAACACAGAAACAGGCAGAAAAGATATTGAAAGAAGAAAAGCCAGATATCTGTGTCGGTTTTGGTAATTACATATCTGTACCATTAATCGAAGCAGCTCATCATCTGCATATTCCGACAATGATTCATGAACAGAATTCTTTTGCGGGGAAGGCAAACAGATTTCTTTCCGGTAAAGTTGACGCTATTGTCGGCTGTTATGAAAGTAATTTAAAAGAAATGCCTGCTGAAAAGCAGAGAATCCTGGGTAATCCTGAGGCGACGCTTGCCGCAGATACCGTCTTTGACCCGGAGATACTTACAAAGATGGGACTACAGAAAGATAAACCATTTGTTATCTTCATGATGGGCTCATTAGGCAGTTCATCCGTATCAAAAGTCATTGATGAAGCCTGTCCGTTATTTGATGACTCGTATCAGTGTATTATCGCTTCTGGTACAAGCAATGATTATCAGTTTCAGTATCCATCTAATGATCACATAAAGATAACCGAGTACGTTGATGGCAAGGCTATGTTAAAAGGATGTTCCTTGGCAGTTTTGAGAGCTGGTGCTACAACAATGGCAGAGGCTGGTGCTATCGGGTGTGCATCGGTGTTGATTCCATCTCCTTATGTACCAAATAACCATCAGTTTTATAATGCTTCAGAGCTTGTTAAGAAAGATGCGGCGGTCATGATAGAAGAAAAGGATTTAACTCCACAGGTATTGGCTGATACGGTCAATGGTCTGATGAAAGATCCTGATAAACTTCAGAGGATGCGTGACAATGCCAGGAAGCAGGGAAAACGTGATGCGGCTTATCAGATGATAGACTGGATGGAGGAACTGATTCATGATTGATATATACAGACAGCTTTCCCAGATTGCGGAAACTGAAAAAGATATGCCTTTATCTTCTATGACAACATTAAGAATAGGCGGCTATGCAAGATATGTAGTCTATCCGAACAGTGATATTGCCCTGGATCTGATTATCCGTTTAATCCATGAAAATCATTTATCTTATAAGCTAATCGGGAAAGGATCTGATTTATTATGTTCGGATGATGACTACGATGGTATTGTCATCCGGTTAGACAGATATTTTGATAATGCTTATTTCAAGGATAATGAAGTCACTGTTCAGGCTGGCTGTTCTACGGTTGCCCTAGCCGTACAGGCAATGAAGAACGGATTATCCGGCTTAGAATTTGCGTCCGGTATACCAGGTACGATAGGTGGTGCCGTATTCATGAACGCGGGGGCATATCGGGCAAGCATGAGTGATATTGTCAAGGAAGTATTTATCTACCGCAATGGCAGATTAGAGTGGATTCCATGCAGTGAATGCGGTTTTACCTATCGTCATTCCTGTTTCCATGATCATCCGGACTGGATTATCCTTGCGGCAAGACTTTCCTTAACACCAAAGGATTCCAAAGAAATTAATGATCTGATGCAGAACCGGCGGGAGCGCCGTCTGGCTTCCCAGCCATTGGAATATCCATCCTGCGGCTCGGTATTCCGTAATCCGGAAGGAACCAATGCCTGGCAGTTGATCGATGGCATCGGATATCGTGGCAAAGAAATCGGTGGTGCCTGTGTATCGCCAAAGCACTGTAATTTCATCATCAACAAGAATCATGCGACGGCTAAGGATTATATTCAGTTAGTCGAAGAGATTCAGAAGGCTGTCAAGGAAAAATATGGTATTATGCTTGAGACTGAAATGGAGAAATTCAATTGGAAATAAGTCGAAAGAAAAGAAATACACAAACTGAACCGGAAGTACCGGAAGGGGTACAGGAAATATTTGACCGTGAAAGAAGAAAGAAGAGTCTTCTGCATTTCCGCTCCAATGAACCAGCTTTATTAAAATGGGGCATGTTTTTAGGTGCTGTCGCAATTATATGTCTGTACTTTCTGACTTCTGCGTCAAAAGTAAAAAACATTCATGTATCCGGGAATCATTATCTCGATTCATCTTATATTTCCGAAGTATCAGGCATTCATGAAGATTCACCATATTATCTTGCCATATTTCCAACTGCCGTATGGAAATTAAAAAAAGATCCGATGATTGCGGACGCTCGTGTCCGTCTGGAAGATGATGGGATTGTCTCTATAGAGATCAAGGAGAAGAAACCGGTAGGATATCGTTATGATAAAAAAGCAGTAATTCTCTTAAGTGATAATACGACTGCTGAATTAAAGAGTGAATATCTGAACATTATTGCCAGTGTACCACTGGTGACTGGCTTTACCTCTAAAGAACAGACCCGTCTTTTTACCAAGGCATTTGAAAATGTGGATTCTTCGGTTATAGAAGAAATTGCGGAGATATCACAGTTTTCACTTGGCTACGATAATGAAGCCATGAAGATACTGATGCGCAATGGCGGCTATTATATCGGCAGCTACAGGAATCTTGATAAACTTGCCCGTTTCGATGCAATCTATGCACAGATGACAGATAAGTCAAAATGTATATCCGGCAGTGATAATACAAATTATGCCTATTCTGAAACCTGTCCATGGAATGAGACAAAGACAGCAGTGGAATACTGGACAGATGATGATGGTAATGTTGTTAAGAATCAGTATGGGGATGAAGTTGTAAAGCATTATTATACCGATGAAAACGGTAATCAGGCCCTTGATTCCAATGGAAATCCGATTCCGATTCCAATCGATAATCAGGGCAATGAAACTCCGGACGAAGACTTTCTGGATCATTATGCCTCTGGATATTATGCAACAGGACAGCTGGTTTTACCTGAAGGTGCAGAATAAAAGATGTTGCAAGTGAGGTTTGTCTGATATAATTTATAAGTTATTAAGGAGCTGATTTCATGGCAGTTGAAAAGAAAACAAATTATGGAAGCATCTCTGTATCTGATGAGGCAATTGCTTCATTAGCCGGTGGTGTGATTACAGAGTGCTATGGTGTTGTCGGCATGGCCAGCAAACAGGTCTTAAGAGACGGCTGGGCAGAACTATTAAAGAAAGAAAACTATGCCAGAGGCGTAGTGATCAAAGACACAGATAACGGACTGGTTGTTGATCTGTATATTATCGTCAGTTTCGGCGTCAAGATTACGGAAGCAGTTCGTGAAGCACAGAAGAAAGTCAAATACGTTCTTGAAAAGACATTACAGCAGGATATTGTATCTGTGAACGTCTTTGTTCAGGGCGTCCGCGTGCTGAATTAACAGGAGAACGTAAATGGAAAAGATAAACGGTAAAGAATTCAAAGGCATGCTTATAAGTGCATGCAATAACCTGAATGCACATAAGAAAGATATAGATGCATTGAATGTATTCCCGGTACCTGATGGAGATACCGGTACTAATATGTCATTAACCTTCACAAATGGTATCAGTGAAGTTCAGAAGAGCGGTTCAGATGATCTGAAGGTCATTGCCAAGACATTGTCCCGTGGTCTTCTCATGGGCGCAAGAGGTAACTCTGGTGTTATTCTTTCACAGATCTTCAGAGGCATCTATCAGTACATTGGTGAAAGAGATTCCCTGAATGCACAGGAATTCTCAGATGCTTTGTTAAATGGTTCCAAGCTTGCCTATAAGGCAGTTATGAGACCAACCGAAGGAACTATCCTGACAGTTATCAGAGAGTCCTCGGAAGCCGGATCTGCATATCTTACGGATCATGCGGATGCGGATATCAATCAGGTTATGGATGCAGTCTTAAAAGAAGCGGAAGCTTCTCTTGCAAGAACACCTGATTTATTACCAGTCTTAAAGGAAGCACATTGCGTAGACTCTGGTGGTGCTGGTTTAGTTAAGGTGTTTGAAGGTTTCATGGCTTACCTGAATGGCAATCCTGTTACCGAAGAAACTGCTGAAGAAGAAAAGAAAGAGACTAAGAATGAACATGCGTCAGGCTATCGTACAGAATTTATTCTGGAATTTGATGGCAAGCATGCCAAGTCCTTCAATGAAGACCGTTTCCGTAAATCCATGGAACAGCTGGGCAATAATCTGACCTTAAAAGTATCAGAGAACGGTGTTGCAGTACGTGTGAATACCTTGACACCTGGTGAAGTATTAATGCTTGCGGAAAGATATGGTGTTTTCACCAAGGTACAGATTGAAAATATCCAGGATACTCTGAATCCTTCTATCATCGATGAAACCGATGAGAAGGAAGAAGAGAGTGAGAAGAAGGAATACGGTATTATCTCTATCGCTGCTGGTGAAGGTCTGAAAAAGTTATTTACAGACTATCGTACCGACTATGTTGTCAGCGGTGGTCAGACAATGAATCCTTCTACTGAGGATATTGTCAGTGCTATCAAGAAGGTCAATGCAAATCATATCTTTGTATTACCAAACAATTCCAATATCATCATGGCTGCGAATCAGGCCGCCGAAGTGATTGAAGATAAAGATGTCATCATTCTTCCTACAAAGTCTGTACAAGAGGGATTGAGTGCATGCATTAACTTCAATCCGGATGATGATCTTGAAAGCAACAAGGCTGCTATGACAGATGCCATTGAACATGTTAAGAGTGGTTCTGTGACATATGCAATCAAGGATACAGTCGTAGATGGCAGAGAGATCCATGAAGGTGATTACATGGGCTTGCTTGAAAAAGACATTGTGATCACTTCCAAGGATAAGATGGAAACAGCCAGGGAACTGATTAAGAAGATGATGGATGAAGACAGTGAGATTGTTACTCTGTTAAAGGGTGAAGATGCATCTGATGCTGAGGCAGAAGAGCTGAAGACATTCATCGAAGACAATTGGGATGTAGATGTCGATCTGCAGGACGGCGGTCAGCCGGTATATTGTTTCTTAATTGGTGTTGAGTAAACGACATGAGAGTACTGTTTGTAGCAGTACTCTTTTTTCTTGTCTGCAGTATAATGAACATGTATGGATCTGCAGGATAAATCATTAAAGCTAACCCCTAAACGCATAGAAGCCATGCATAAGTTAGGCATCTATGATACTGATGCATTGCTTTCCTATTACCCATACCGCTATGACATCATAAGTACAAAACCATTTGAAGACTGGCAGATCAAGGAAAAAGTTGTCTTTGAAGCTACGGTAGCCTCCAGAATTTCCAATTGGAAACACGGATATCTTACAACTACCCACTTTGATGTTGAAATGCAGGATCATATTATCAAGATAACCATCTTTAACCGGCCATGGGCTTCCCGTCTGAAAGAAGGACAGCTGATTACCATCCAGGGAATTTATCAGGGAGGCAGTAAGGTTACTGCGACAACATATGACTTAAAACCTTTGAAAGATCATGATCCGATAACACCTGTCTATGCAACCAAAGAAGGCATCCAGCAGCGCACGATCCGGGCTGTCATTCATCAGGTATATGAGACATTACAGAATGAAATCTATGATGATTTGCCAGAGAAGTTTATCTCTCATTACCGCTTATTAAGGAAAAGCGAAGCCTTGCGCAGAATACACTTTCCGTCATCCGAAAAAGATGTCATCAGTGCCAGAAGAACATTGAAATATGAAGAGTTTCTGCATTACTTTACTTCCGCTGCTTTAATCAAAGAAGATGAACAGTACAGCATCTATAAACAGCCAATACACATTGATGAGAAGAAAATAAAGGCAATGATATCTTCTCTGCCTTATGAGCTTACAAAAGACCAGAAACAGGCATTACAGGACATCCTGCATGATATGAGCAGTACGCATCCGATGTATCGTCTGATTCAGGGAGATGTAGGCTGCGGTAAGACAGCTGTTGCGGCACTTGCCTTATATGCCTGTGCCATTGCCGGCAGACAGGGGGCCTTGTTAGCACCTACGGAAATACTGGCAAGACAGCACTATGATTCCTTAACTTCCATGTTTCATGATACTGGCTTAAAGATAGAAGTACTGTATTCGGGTTTAAGTAAAGAAACAAGAAGTCAGATCCTGCAGGACGCCCAGGATGGAAGCTGTGACATTCTGATCGGAACGCATGCTTTGTTACAGGAAGATGTCGTCTTTCATGATCCTGCTCTTGTCGTTGCCGATGAACAACAGCGCTTTGGGGTAGAACAGCGCAAGGCATTACGTAAGAAAGGAAACAATCCTGACTTCCTGTTAATGAGTGCTACACCGATTCCAAGAACACTGGCATCTGCCTTATATGGTGATATGGATATCTCTACGATTGAAACCATGCCGAAGGGAAGAATTACACCTGAGACAAAGCTCATTGAAGAAAACAGCTTTCGTTCGGTATTAGATGATGTCATGGATATCTTGAAAAAAGGACATCAGTTATATGTGATCTGTGCTGCTGTAGATAAAAATGAAGATTATCATGCCCGTAATGTCCAGGATACAACAGCTGCCTTAACAAAGCTGTTTTCATCTTATAAAGTATCGATGTTACATGGACGCATGTCATCAGAAGAAAAAGAAGCTGTCATGAAAGACTTTGCGGAGAACAAATCGCAGGTACTTGTTTCTACAACCGTTGTGGAAGTAGGCATGAATGTCGTAAATGCGACAGGTATGATTATTTATGATGCGGACAGGTTTGGTCTTTCCCAACTCCATCAGTTAAGAGGACGTATCCAGAGAGGCAGTGAAAAGGGACACTGCTGGCTGTTAACAGACAGTAAGGATCCGGATGTGAAAGAACGTCTGAATGTACTTGTTAAATCAAATAATGGCTTTGAGATTTCGTATGAAGATTTACGATTACGGGGACCGGGTGATATACTGGGTACGAGACAAAGCGGGCTGCCTGACTTCATGATTGGAAGTCTTACCGAAGATACAAACATGATTCATGCCGCTCAGAATGACGCTAAGGAAATCGTTCAGCATCCGGATAATCCAGATTATATGGCAATTACAGAAGTATGCAGAAAAAGGAATACTGAACAAAGCAGATATATAGATTGAAGGTGTAGACAATGGATATTACAGAATGGCTGGCCAACCGCGGCATCCATGTAAAGAATGACAAAATGATTCATCAGGCTTTCATGCATTCCAGCTATGCACATGAGCATAAGAAGTTTCATGATAATGAGAGGCTGGAGTTCATGGGCGATGCGGTATTGCAGTTGTGGAGCAGCAATGCCATATGGCCTCTGAACCTCAGCGAAGGTCAGATGACAAGATTAAGAGCACAGTTAGTATGTGAGAAAGCTCTTGCCATCTATGGCCGTGAGATGCATTTAAATGACTTTCTGTTACTCGGGACAGGAGAAGAAAGAAGCGGCGGACGCAATAAGGATGCGATTATCGCAGATGCCTTTGAAGCATTCTTGGGAGCTTTGTTTCTTGATCAGGGAATGCCGGCCGTAGATAATATCTTAAATGAATGTATTACCCCACGCTTAGCCCACCCGGAAGATGTTGGTATCATACATGATTACAAGACAAAACTTCAGGAATATGTACAGGCTGATTCCAGACGTACCGTGCATTATGAACTCGTCAGTGAAAAGGGCCCTGCCAATAATCCGGAGTTTGTCATGAATGTCATGGTTGATGGTCTTGTCATGGGAACAGGCAGTGGTGTATCAAAGAAACAGGCTGAACAGAATGCGGCGCGAAATGCATTCGAGAAACTAGCAAAATAATAAGAGGTGAAGACGATGAAAATTACTGAATTACGTACTTATGTCATTGACGGCATGCTGGATGAAAAATTCCTGAAACTCTATGGTGCTTTGGACATCATGGAACAGAGAAAACGCTATGATGATATTCTGGCAAAGGCATTAAAGCTTTATGGTGATCAGGAAGCGAGAATCTATTCTGCGCCAGGCCGTACCGAAGTCGGTGGAAACCATACCGATCATCAGCTTGGCAAGGTAGTAGGAGCTTCCTTAAACCTGGATGTTGTGGCAGTTGTCATTCCTACGGATGACAATGTTGTCAGATACGCATCCAAGGGATTTGAAGTAAAGCCGGTTGATGTCAGTGATCTTGAAGTACATCCGGATGAGAAGAATTCTACCGAAGCATTAATCAGAGGTGTTGCGGCTGGCCTAAACAAGCGCGGCTATAAAGCTGGCGGCTTTGAATGCTACGCGGAAAGTGATGTCATTCCGGGCGGCGGCATGTCTTCTTCTGCCGCATTTGAAGTCTTATTAGGCACAATTTACAATGATCTGTATAACGATAACAAAGTATCTTCAGAAGATATTGCCAAGGTCGGTCAGTATGCTGAAAATGTTTATTTCATGAAAGCTTCCGGCCTGCTGGATCAGATGGCCTGTTCTGTAGGTTCCTTTGCCTTTATGGATTTCAAGGATCCGGAGAATCCGATTGTCAGAAAAGTAGAATTTAATCCGGCTGATTATGGCTACGATCTGATCTTGACAGATGTCAAGGCATCTCATGCGGATCTTTCTGATGAATATTCCAAGGTTCCGGCTGAAATGCGTTCGGTGGCCGAAGTACTCGGACATAAGGTGTTAGGCGAAGTCACAAAGGAAGATGTCATATCCCATGTGGCTGAAATCCGTGAGAAATGCGGCGACCGTGCTTTCTTGAGAGCATATCACTTTGTGAATGAAACACAGCGTGCAGAAGACGAGGCTAAAGCATTAGACAACAAAGATATCCAGACATTCTTAAAGCTGGTTCGTGAATCCGGACGTTCTTCCTGGATGTACCTGCAGAACATCAGTGCTCCCGGGGATGACAAGCACCAGGCTATTGCCGTAGGTCTTGCCTTAAGTGAATATGTCATAGGTGAAGATGGCGCCTATCGTGTACATGGCGGCGGCTTTGCCGGAACCATTCAGGCTTATGTCAGACATGAAAAGAGAGAGACTTACATCAAGACAATGGAAAGTGCATTTGGAAAAGGATGCTGCTATATCTTACGTATCCGTGAAGTTGGTGGTATCCGCGTAGAATAATCATTCTCATGAAAGACGTTTTACAATGAAACGTCTTTTTCTATGTCAAGACTCCTTTTTGTATGTTTCTGTTTTATAATGTCATCTGTATTATGAGTCTGTTATTAAAAGATATAGCTGATGGTATTTTATGCAATGGATTGGATCATCTGGAACAGTGTGAAGTTACAGCTGTTCGCTTTTATCGTGAAGATAACCGGGTAGAAATGGATCTGCATAATGATTCCGTTCTTCCTTTTGCCTCCTACAGCGGCATTGCCTATCAGATTGAAAATATTACCGGTTCAAAGACGGTTATACATGTCAAGTGTGAACATCCTGCTGTTAATGCAGGAGAAATCCGGAATTATCTGAGTTATTTTGCAAGAATATCTCCGGATTATGCATTAATCGCAGAGAATGTTTTTACCTATGATGCGGATAAGAATACAATCTGTTTTCTAATGAATGATGAACTCTCATGCCAGCAGGCTGCTGCTTATCTGCAGGGTATAGAAGACTATTTACAAAGTATTGGCTGTACGGATATCCATGCGGAATGTGTTGTAAAACAGCCTGAAGAGACAAAGGTTAAGGAAGTTGTCATGGACAAGCTTCCTGATGCTGCACCAGCACCTGCCCCACATCCGCATAAGAAGAGCTATTATCGAACCAAGTTAGAAGATTATACAAGAATTGATTTAAAGGATATTCATGATCCGATCAATGACATTCAGTTTGAATGTGATATTTTTGATGAAGAAGATACGGAATTAAAGAAGAGCGGCAGAATCATTCAGCAGCTTTCTGTTTATGATGGTACTGATGCCATCATTGTCAAACGGTTTGAAGGTCATGGCTTGACAAAAGAAGTATTAAAAGAAGTAGGTGTCGGTGACAGAGTCAGGATCTATGGACGTATTGAATATGATAACTTTGCCAAGGATCTTGTATGCATGGCTCAGGAAATCACCAAGCTTGAAAAGAAGATGCCGGTTGATACGGCTGACAAGAAGAGAGTGGAATTCCATATGCATACATACATGTCTGAAATGGATGGTGTATGTGATGTCAGAGACATCGTGGATTATGTATGGAATATCGGTCAGCCTGGTGTCGTTATTACCGATCATGCGGATGTACAGTCCTTTGTAAAAGCCTATAATGAAGCAGCCTCTTTAAAGAAGAGTGATCCTGATAGAGAGTTTAAGGTTGGTTTTGGCTGTGAAGTCAATATGGCAGATGACCGTCTGTTAATCGTAAGAAATGCGACAGACGATAATCTGGATGATGTTGAGTATGTTTCCTTTGACTTGGAGACTACCGGGCTTAGTGCTTACTATGATTCCATCATTGAATTCGGCGCAGTGAAATTAAAGAATGGCGGTGTCACAGACCGTCTTCAGATGTTTGTCAAACCACCGTTCCCGATTCCGGGATACATTACCAACAAAACCAATATCACAAATGAAATGGTTGCGGATGCCAGACCATGGAGTGAATGCACGGATATCATCAGAGAATGGATTGGTGATGATGTTTTAGTAGCACATAATGCAACCTTCGACTATAACTTCATGAATGAAGAAAACAGGAGAATCGGTAAACCTGCATTCACCAATACAACCATCGATACGCTGGATATGGCAAGAGCTGTATTGAGAAACAGAAGAGCCTATCGTCTTGGCAATATCTCCCGTTATTACAAGGTTCCATATGATGAAGAAGTCGCACATCGTGCTGACTATGATGCGGAGGCACTTGCCGGGGTTTTCCTGTGTCTTTTAAAAGATGCCAGACAACAGTGTGGTGTAAAGACAATCAGAGACTTACAGGAAAAGACCCAGGATGATGGTGTTTTCAGCAAGGTCAGAAGAAGTCATGCCTGTGTCATTGTGAAAAACCAGCAGGGCATGAAAGACCTCTATGAACTTGTATCCAAGTCCAATACAAAGACACTGGCAGTCATGGGTAAGGCTTCCAGCAAGGAAGGAACTGATGTCGCAGCTGAGGCTAGAGTATTGCGTAAAGACATTCAGAAGCGCAGGGATAATCTGCTGGTAGGCAGTGCATGCTTAAATGGTGAATTATTTGAGATGGCATGCAATGGTGATGACAAGCGTCTGGAAGAATGCATGAAGTTCTATGACTATGTAGAATTACAGCCTTTGGGAAACTATTCCACCAGTATCGTCAGAGGTTCCATTCCTTCTATAGACAGGCTGAAAGATATCCAGAAACGCATTATCAAAATGGCACAAAAGCTCGATATTCCGGTCATTGCGGACAGTGATGCCCATTATTGTACAAAGGATCAGAAGATCTTCAGAGATGTTTATATCATGTCTCAGGGTGTAGGAGGTGCTACCCATCCTCTTTATATCCGTGATGAAGCATTAAGACGCAAAACAAAGAATCCTGACCAGCATATCCGCTTTACCGAAGAAATGAAGCAGGAATTCAGCTGGCTGGAGGATGAAGATCTCATCAATAAGATTGTTGTTGAAAACCCGTTGAAACTGTTTGAACAGCTTGATGAAACAGTCAGACCAGTACCTTCCGGCACCTTCCCGCCGCATATTGAAAATTCTGGTCAGAAGCTCCGTCATATTTGTGAAACAACAGCTAAGAATCTGTATGAATATGAAGGTAAGATGCCTTCTGAAGTAACAGACAGACTGGAAATGGAATTAGATAACATCATCCGCAATGGTTATGATGTGCACTATTATATTGCCCATCTTCTTGTTAAGAAATCCAATGAAGATGGTTATGTTGTTGGATCCAGAGGATCTGTAGGTTCTTCCTTTACCGCGACGATGTCAGGCATTACCGAAGTTAATGCCCTGAAGCCGCATTACTTATGCCCGCATTGTCATTATTCAGAATGGCTGGATGATCCTTCCATTAAGTCAGGATTTGATCTTCCTGATAAGAAATGTCCGAAGTGCGGTGCCATGATGAAGGGAAATGGGCATAACATTCCGTTCCAGACCTTCCTTGGCTTTAATGCGGACAAGGTTCCTGATATTGACTTAAACTTTTCTAATGAATATCAGTGGCGTGCCCATGAATTTATTAAAGAAGTATTTGGCGAAGACCATGCTTTCCGTGCCGGTACAATTGGTACTGTCGCAGAAAAGACAGCTTATGGTTATGTATCCGGTTATTGTGAGAAGATGGGAATTGACAATATGCGCCGGACCATGAAGGACTATCTTGCCAAAGGATGTCAGAATGTCAAGCGTACAACCGGTCAGCATCCGGGTGGTATTATCATTGTCCCGGATGAGTATGATGCCGAAGACTTTACCCCTGTACAATATCCGGCCAATGATCCGAACAGTGCCTGGTTAACGACACATTACGACTTCCATGATATTCATGATAACGTATTGAAATTTGATATTCTCGGTCACGTAGATCCTACCGCTGTTCGTTTATTGCAGAGAATAGCCAATGTCAAGCCAATGGACATTCCGATGAATGATCCGGAAACATTGTCTCTGTTCTATTCTGATGAAGCTTTAAAAGCGGATCCACGTATCTATAAAAAAGAAACCGGTGCCTTAGGCTTGCCGGAATTCGGTACCCGTACAACAAGACACGTATTAGAAGAAACAAGACCTCACAAGTTCTCTGAACTTGTCATGATATCCGGTCTTTCCCATGGCACGGATGTATGGGCAGGAAATGCTGAAACACTTGTACAGGAAGGACATCCATTAGAGGAAGTTATTGCCTGCCGTGATGATATCATGACATATCTTCTGGAAAAGAAGCTGGAACCGATCGATGCCTTCAAGACAATGGAAGATGTCCGTAAGGGCAGGGGATTACGGCCGGATCAGGTAGAAAACATGAAGGCACATAATGTGCCGGACTGGTATATTGAATCCTGTAAGAAGATCAAATACATGTTCCCGAAGGCCCATGCCGTAGCTTACGTTATGATGGCTGTACGCATGGCCTGGTATAAAGTACATGAACCGATTCATTTCTATATCCAGTTCTTTACATGCCGTTGTGATGCGTATGAAATTGAAACCATGGTGAAGGGGATTGAAGCAGTCCGTGCCCGCATGCAGGACATCTCTGAGCGTCAGGCAGAGCGTAATCCGGTAAACCCGGTTACCAATAAAGAGAAAGCTCTGTATGATACATTGGAAGTATGTGAAGAACTGTATGCCCGCGGCTTTAAAATAAAGAATGTAGATCTGTATAAATCCCGGGCTGCTGAATTCATTGAAGATCCGGATGATGACAAGGCAATCATACCGCCGTTTACAGTTATTGACGGATTAGGTGTCAATGTTGCCAAGTCCATCGAAGCTGCCAGAAAAAATGCTGAATTCCTTTCCAAGGAAGACCTTGAAAAGAGAACCCAGCTCTCAGGCACAATGATTAAGAAAATGGATTCCATGGGAATCTTAGAGGGTTTGCAGGACAGAAACCAGATGAGTCTTTTCTAAAGCATGAAGATCATGACTGCCATGTCTATGGCTATGGCAAGAAGCGGTACTGCCGCAAGCCAATAGGCTATGGATGGTTCCATGCGGTAATACAGTACATAGAGAACCATACATACTGCATAAACAAGAATTAACAGAATCCATGAAACTTTTACACAGGATCCGGATATATAGGAACCGGATCCTGTTACATTAATGAGTTCTGCCATAAAGGCTGCCCATACCGTAATTAACAATAATTCGGTGGTAATGGGACGATGGAAGAAATGCAGGGTGATAAAGCCTGTAAGAATATAGAGTAGTACAGCTGTGATGATGATCCAGCTGCCTTTAATGCGTGTTTCTACACCAGCAGACTGAAATCCCTTTGCGACTAAGCACACACCTGCTAAACCTAGTGCAAAGGTAATCACAAACAGTGTGATACTTAAAGGCTGTGCTCTCCTGTATGCTTTATCCGGCTGATATCCGTTCAGCCAGAAAATAATATACGATACGCAGCATAAACACAGAAATATCAGTCCTGCTTTCCAGAATGCAAGAGAAGAATTTCTGACTACATCTTTCATACGTAATCCTTCTTTCTGTTTAAGATTATATGCCTGTTGGATGAATATACTATCGAATCTCTTAGACAAAACATTAAATCTATCTTTAAGATTCATTCTTGACAGATACAGCCAACAGATTCATAATTCAGGAGTAAAAGTTGAGATCAGGACATGGTTGTATAACTGTGGATAGAGAGAGGATTCCGGCTGGTGCAAGGAATCTGAAGCAATATATGATTACTCCCTGTGAACCGTCCCCGAAAGGGTGTACCGTTCCGTCTGCGTTAAAGACTAATTGAGAGCCCGCAAGGGAAACAAGGTGGTACCGCGCTCATCCAGCGTCCTTATGTCATGAGGACGCTTTTTATATGCGTCCTGAGAAAGGAAAAGCAAATGGTAAATTTTAAAGAAGATGAGAATCTTGCAACATTGAATCACTCCTGTGCACACATGATGGCTCATGCCATCAAGCATTTATGGCCAGAGGCAAAGTTCTGGGTAGGACCAGTTGTAGAAGAGGGATTCTACTATGATTTCGATCTTGGGGATAAGACCATCACAGATGAAGATCTGCCTAAGATTGAAAAGGAAATGAAGAAGATTGCCAAGGATGGCAAGAAGATTGTCCGTCATGAAATCAGCAGAGAAGAAGCTCTGGAACAGTTCAAGGATGATCCTTATAAACTGGATCTGATTAACAGAATGCCGGAAGGTACAAACATCTCCATGTATACCCAGGGTGACTATACCGATCTCTGCCGTGGTCCGCATGTAGATAATGAAAAGATGTGCAGATACTTCAAGCTGATCAAGCATTCCGGTGCATATTGGAAGGGTGACAAGCATAACAAAGTTCTGCAGAGAATCTATGGTGTATGCTTCCCGACCAAAGAAGAACTGGATCAGTATCTTGCAGAATTAGAGGATGCCAAGCAGAGAGACCATCGTAAGCTTGGCAAAGACCTGCAGATGTTCATGTTCTCTGATACAGTCGGTGCAGGTTTACCGATGTATCTGCCAAATGGCTTTACGGTCAGAAGATTATTATCTGATTACATCATGGATAAGGAACTTGCCCAGGGTTATGTTCATGTCATGACACCATCTGTCGCAAGTACAAAGCTGTATAAGATCTCCGGACACTGGGATCATTATAAGGATGATATGTTCCCGGCTATGCATGATGAAAAGAGAGACCCTGAAAATGCATATGTCTTAAGACCTATGAACTGTCCGGAACATATGATTATCTATAAGAGCAAGCTGCATTCCTACCGTGATTTACCGGTCCGTATAGCCGAGATTGCCAATGACTTCCGTTTTGAAGCTTCTGGTGCTTTAACCGGTATTGAAAGAGCCAGAGCCTTCACGCAGAATGACTCTCATATCTTCTGCCGCCCTGATCAGATTGCCTCTGAAATAAAGGATGTCACAAAGCTGATTCTCGATGTCTATAAAGACTTCGGCTTCAAGGAGTATTCTTTCCGTTTATCCTTACGTGATCCTGCCAATAAGGAAAAGTATTTCGGACATGATGATTTATGGGAGAAGTCAGAATCCGAGCTTAGAAAAGTCTTAAAGGAAATGGGTGTTCCTTATTATGAAGCATTAGGTGAAGCCGCATTCTATGGACCAAAGATCGATGTACAAGTTCGTTCTGCCTTAGGACATGATGTTACCTTATCTACAATCCAGTTAGACTATCAGTTACCGGAAAGATTTGAACTGGAATATGTTGACAGTGATGGTTCCAGAAAACGTCCGGTTGTCATCCATCGTGCGATTCTTGGATCTCTGGACAGATTCATTGCCTTCTTATTAGAAGAGACAAAGGGTGTACTGCCGCTCTGGCTAGCTCCAAAGCAGGTAGTTGTCATCCCTGTATCTCCGGAAGCACATTCCGAGTATGGTCAGAAGATCGTTGATAATCTGAAAGCCATGGGTGTCAGAGCTTCCATGGATAACCGTAATGAGAAGCTTGGCTATCGTATCAGAGAAGCACAGACTTCCAAGATCCCGGTAGAGATTGTCATTGGTGATGGTGAAGTTGCGGATAACAGTGTTACTGTCCGTCACTATGGTTCCAAGGAACAGACAAAGATGTCTGCCGAAGATTTCTATAAGGAATTAAGAGAAGAGATCGCAAGTAAAAAGTAACAGAAAAAGGTACGCACAAAAGCGTATCTTTTTTATAATACCTGGTATAGAGAAGAGGTAAATAATATGGATGATAACAGAATAGCAATGATAGCCATTGTTGTAGAAAAACCAGAGAGTACACATGAATTAAATGAAGTATTACATTCCTATGCACCTTATATTATCGGTAGAATGGGGGTGCCATACCATAAAAGAAATATTGCCCTTATTTCCATTGCGATCGATGCACCTTCAGAAGTCATCAGCGCATTAACCGGAAAACTGGGCAATATTGATGGTTTAAATGTAAAGACAGCGTATTCAAAGATTTAAGTTATTCTCGGTGTAAAGCATCTATAGGATTCATCTTCGCAGCTTTATGAGCAGGTAAGAATCCAAACAGGATTCCGATACCAACCGAGAATCCGAATGCGATAAGCATCCATGGGATACTGATGGCAAAATCCAGACTCAGAAACAAGGCAATTAATCTGCCTGCAGCAATACCAAGGATAATGCCTAAGATACCGCCGACACTTGTTAATACCGCAGCTTCGGTAAGAAACTGATTCATAATGACTTTTGGTCTTGCGCCAAGAGCCTTTTTCAAACCGATTTCCGGCGTTCTTTCGGATACCGATACAAGCATGATATTCATGACACCAATGCCGCCTACTAATAAAGACAATGAAGCAATAGATACTAATAATGCTGTCAAGGCACTTGTTAACTGCTTTAAGCCGTCCGCATCCCGGGCACTGCTTATAGCTGCATATTGTGCACTCGTACTTGTATTAAAACTGTTCAGAAGATCAGATACCTGTGTGCCTGTTTCCTGCATATTCTTAGTTTCATCTGTCTGTATGGCAATACTCTGCGGTTCATCAAAGTATCCGATTAAAGACCATGAACCATATGGTACATAGACAGCACCACTTCCACCAGATGTATAAGTGGCATTATAGTAATCGGATTCACTTTCATAGTCTTCTTTCTTACCAGGGGTATGATTGATAACGCCTATGATCTGAAATGGTTCTGGTCCGATTTCAATGATCTTATTCACTGCATTTTTAGAAGAGCCGAACAGATAGGATGCAGTCTTTGTATCAATCACACAAAGCTTTTTACTGCTCTTTGCTTCTTTGTTAGAGAATACTCTGCCGCTGTCTAATGCACTGTCAATGGTATGGAAGTAATTGGCATCTACACCATAGAGAACAGGGGAGCCAAGACTCTGATTCCGATAGTATATGGAAGTATTACCACCATATGTACGGCTGTAGAATACTGAAGCATCTTTGACATGTTCCATGCTTTTAACTGTCTTTAGTGTATTATCCGATATCGGTTTGAATCCGGAAGGAACACTGTCGGCACTGTAATAATCCTCTGAGGCAGGCATATCTGGATTATTGTCGTTTACAACTTCCACATTAACAACATTATTACCAGAACCAACAAGACTCTTTTCGAGCTTACGACTGGTGCCTTCGACAATCGATACAATCGCAAGAATAGAGGCAATACCGATAATGACACCAAGCATCGTCAGAAAGGAACGCATTTTATGATGAATGATACCCCGTAAGGCCAAACGTATATTTTCAATCATGTTTGAATGTTCCTTTCTTTAAAAGCCTAATATATTTGTCTGCATATTCTCAGTTGTCTCATTGCCTTCATATGCTTTCTTCCCATAGGGGAAGGCAATCTTATCAGTTTTCTTTAATCCCTTGTTTACTATCACTGTTTCCGGATAAGTGGATGAAGGAGTAATTTCCACATCCTGACGCTTCAATCTGCCTTGCCCATCATCAATGAAAGTATAGGCGCCTTTATCATCCATCCGGATATAAGCACGGGATAAAGATATCATCTGATCCTGACCATCATTCACAGACTGATATGCAATGGCATCTCCGGCATTAAATCCATCCGGATCATCCAATACAGCCGTAAACGGATAATAGGTTGTATTGCTGTTGCTAGAACCATAGCCGGTTATCTGACCACTTTGATCAGGGAATGAAGAGATAGAAAGAATCGATGCTTCAGATTCACTTCCGGACACATAATCTGTTATTTTGATTCTGTCTCCTTCCTTGACTTTTCCTCTATCAAACTCGGATACGCCACCCATGGCAGATACTCCACCAGTAGAAGAAATCACCATATAAGGCTTGCCTTCCTGAACAGAAGTATCCGGATTATTTACAGATGCAACCGTTCCATTCATGCCTGCTTTCACAACAGTATCATTCACCTTATCCTGCGCTGTTTTAACAGCCGCATTTGCGGAAGTAACCTGATTCTGTGCCTTCATAACTGCAACCTGCTGGTTAGAGATCATAGATGCCTTATCACTTTCCGTAACTGCAGCATCTGAAGATGCACAGGCATCTTCATAAGCTTTATCTGCCTGATCCGCTTTATTCTGCAAGCTTTGGATCTGTCTCTTTTCTTCACTTGTATAGTTTCCATTACAGAAATTCTCATAATGCACTCTTCTCTCATCTGTAACAGCATTCAATGTATCAGTGACATTCTTCATCAGATCATTCTGATGTTCTGATATATATGCCTGCATGCCTTCTGTATCTCCAGAAGCATTATATGCATCAATCTCGGCTTGTTCTTCTTGGGTATATATGCCGCCTGTAAAATTATCATAGGCATTCTGTGCATTTACTACCGCCGGATCACCAGACGCATCAAAGACATTGTTCAGTAAATCCTGTGCCTGTGTATTATGATAATCCTTTAGAGCCTGTTGTGCTTCAGAAGCCTTATCAGAAAGAGTCTGAATATAATCCGCATGCTGTTTCTTCGAGGCATCAGATACTGCCTTGATACTTACTATCTGATTCAGTTTCTTATGTTCTCTTTTCAATAAGGTCTGGGCCTGCTGTAAAGAAAGTTTTTCCTGTTCCAGATTTAATTCCAGAGAAGCAGAATCATAACTGAACAGCTTCTGATCCTTTTCAACAGTATCTCCAGCCTGTACATAGACTTCGGCGACTTTCTCACCTGATTGTAATTGAATCTGTTGGGATGCCTCATCAGAGACAACCCCGGAACCATATAATGGAAGACTGCCCGCATCAAAACCATTAATCAGATCAGATACAGGTTGTACATAAGCACGATGATTCTCTCTTTCTTTATCAATAATGAAATAGGCAGAAACACATACTGTACCAATCATAACGATCAGAATAATCTTTCTTTTTCTATTCTTTCTGATCTTTTTCATTCCATTTCCTCCAGTTCAGAAGGTATGGTTTCATAGAGCTTTCCATCAACCAGATACAGAATTCTCTTTGCATAACCCGCAATTCTTTTATCATGTGTAATCATGACAATACTCATTCCTTCTTCATGAAGCTGTCTGAATAACCCCATAATCTGTGTGCCGGTCTTCTGATCCAAGGCACCGGTAGGCTCATCTGCCAGAATAAGAGAAGGGTGATTCACTAAGGCTCTGGCGATAGCAGATCTTTGTTTCTGACCACCGGATAACTGGGAAGGGTAGAAAGACATACGGTCTTCAAGTCCTGTCCTTGTCAATGCTTCTGAAGCAATAGCCTTTCTTTGATCATATGGTACCTTTGCAAAAGAAAGGGGAAGTTCCACATTTGCCAAAGCTGTTTCTTCTTTTAACAATTCAAAGTTCTGGAATACAAATTCAATCTTATGACATCTGAAATCAGCCAGTTCATTTTCATTCAGGCTGCCGATATCCTGATCATCAAATACATAGGTTCCTTTCGTTGCCTGATCCAGACATCCGATGATATTCATTAATGTTGACTTGCCGGATCCTGATGGTCCCATAATCGCAAGAAAATCACGATCTTTGATTTCCAGAGATATATCTTTTAATACCGGCACGGGATAGGTATTTTCGTTATAGGTCTTGTATATATGTGACAAAGAGGCACTCATGATGATTCATCTCCTGTATCTGATGAGATTTCTATGTAGACATGCTGACCAAGTAAAAGACCATCTGATGTATCAGGCATTACATAGAAGTGATATCTTGATGCTTCACCAGAAGAAGTGTCATCCAAATCAGTATTGGATTTCACCGGTTCTGTATCAATCCTGGAAATCGTACCATTCCATGTATCATCACTGACTCTGGAATGAATGATGACATTCATATTCTGTGACAGGGAAGACAGATTCATTTCATCTACAGTACCTTCTATCTGCCATGCCCCGGCAGACAATATTGTCATAAATGCACTATTATCACTCTCATTCAGATTGACATCCCTGATGACACCATCAATCGGAGAGGTGACTGTAGAATCTGTTATCTTCTGATTTAAAGTGTTGATTTCTAACTGCTTTGTCTTCTGGGTCAACTGACTCTGTCTGATCTGCATCGTAAGATCCGAGATCTGATCATCATAATCAGAACGTTCTGATGCATCTAAAGAAGCTTTCTTCCTGTTATTCAGATCAGCGATCTGATTCTGATAATCCGCTATATCAGTTCCGGCAGAGGATAGTTCCAGATCAGCCTGATCCAAAGAACTCTGTATATCTGCCGTATCATAGCCGAACAACTTCTGTCCTTTTGAGACTGAATCACCTGCAGATACAAAGATATCTTTTACCGTACGGTCATCATCTTTCTGAAGAGAGATTGTATCCTGTGCCTGTACAACCCCACTGTAATACTGATTTGTTTGAACAGAATCATCCGCAGGCATCACACCCTGATCATCTGACATTGTCTGATCACTTTGTTTATGCAAGATCATTACCGCAGAAATGATGACAACCACAATTAAGATGATCCAGAACCATTTCTTACGATAGAATTTCTTCATGATCCGGTACCTCTTGTTTGAAGATATTCCCTTAATGACATGGATTTACCGGATTCATTATCAATGATTTCTACATCTCCATATCTTTCGAACATCATTAACTGATCCTCACTGATTGCATGAAGGAAAGAGTATGTCCAGTAATTTTCAGATGATCCGGAATTCCTGTCTTTTTTATTCGTGTTATAGACGGTTAAGACTCCATTATCGGAATACGAATTGTTATTATCATAGAAATCATTGATCTCATTTTTCCGTAACTGTTCCATGAAATCCAGTGCTTCCTGGTAATCCTTTTCTCTCGAAACAGGAATCTGTAAGATCACGTTCACACCAATACTGCTGGAATCATCTGCCTTGCCAAGATTATCCGGATCACAATTCATGCTGTATTCATAGACCAGATATTTATCCGCATCTAATGTATAGTGATCCGCAATACCAAACCCATGCGTATGCCATCCGGCAATGGCAATGAGAAAGCTTAAGCCAAAACATACACCATAACCAATCAGATAGCGCAAATGAAAACGTACCGAACGTTGATAGATAAAAGAGGCAATCACATAACAGAGTAATAAAAGAAAGTAGAAGATCAGATCAAAGCCATACGAAGAGTTACTGATGGTTGAAAAAGCACTCATCAGAAGCAGAAGCAGTAAATAAGCATTGCCGATAAATGGATAAGCAAACACAGAATCTGATATCTGTTCTGCTCTTTCACTCTTTCTTTTGATAAAGTTACTGTTCAAACCGATACAGGATACAACTAAGAACAATGTCAATACAGGTATATAGGAAGGGGAGAAAGAGAAGCCTGAAATATGGCATAATCCGGCTAGATTCCCACCTGTCATCCATAATGGTGAAAAATAAATCCAGAAGTCAGATGTCTCAGCATAGGGATTACCGGCTACCATATTTGAAACAAATGTTTCATTGGTTATACCAATCAGAAACGGCAACAGAGCATAGGCACATACAATGATAAAGCCATCAGGCATATTGTTTGTTAATGAATAAATACAGGTAGTAAATAAGAGAATAACCAGTATTCCATATGCCATCCATGGCTGCAGGATTAACCAGTTTCCAAAAGACATAGACGCAGATCCATAGAATATCCAGATTAAAAGGGTAGAGATCAGAAACGATCCGAAGATAGTCAGCCATGAGAAAAAGATGGTCGTAATTAACTGGTCTTTTCTGGATACAGGCAATGAGAAGTATAAATCAATACTGTTCTTCTTATGAATATAGCTGAACATCAGTATTGGCAGAATGAGTGCTGCCACAATTGAAGCAATCGTAACAGACGCAATCCCTGTTTTATAAGACTGCTGTACGGTTTCAGCAATATTGTATGAATTCACACTTGTCATAAAGTAAGGCAGGAAACCCAGTATGACTTCTATAATTAACAGGAAAATACTGATATTTTTATGACTGTCAGACAGCCAGTGTAAATAAGACTTATTCATGTGATGCATCTCCTTTTTCTACGGTATAGATAAAGAGTTCTTCAAAATTGACAGGTAATGTATTTAACAGGATCGGATCCATGGCTTCCAGAACTGAATGATTCTTATCCGGATCTCCTTTGATAATCAGTTTCCATACCTGACCTTCCTTTTCAGAATGCAGAATATTCAGCTCTTTGAAATCAGAAAGATTCTTATCTTCTTTAAAAGCAATCTGATACTTCTGTATATGTTCCTTGGATTCCAGAAGATCACCGAATTCTTCAATCTTTCCATGATTGAGAATACCGAATGAATCACAGATATCTTCTAATTCCTTTAAGTTATGAGAAGAGATAATAACAGAGATGTGTTCATCTTCCATTAATGAAATTAATGTATTCTTAAACCGGAGTCTTGCGACAGGTTCCAGACCATCATATGCTTCATCTAATAACAGGAGTTGTGGATGAATGGATAAAGCAAACAGAAGGGAAGTCTTACGCTTCATGCCTTTGGAGAATGATGCAATCGGTTTACTGACTTCAAGATCCAGCATCTTTCTGTACTTTTCAAAAGCCTCTTCATCAAAGTTATAAAGGTCTTTATATAAAGTCTTCATGGAATCAATGGATGAACCAACCGGGAAATAGGCTTCATCTGATACAAAGGCTATCTTCTTTCTGACATCCGTATCCAGCCAGGTGTTCCTGTCATTCAGTAATACAGATCCTTCTTCCGGTTCATAGACACCTGCAATCGTTCTTAAAAGGGTAGACTTACCAGCCCCATTAACACCAACCAGACCAAATACAGATGCATCCTTTACTTCCAGATTAACATCCTGCAGAACTGATTTATCTTGAAATCCTTTTGTAAGATTATGAATCTTTAACATGTGTATCATCCTCTCCATAAATAGCATCAATAACATTCAGAAGTTCTTCTTTACTGACTCCGGTATCTTTTATTCTCTGAATCAGCAGCTTCACACCATCATCCGGTTTCTTTTCTCTTTCCGCCACATAGACACCTTTCTTGGGAACATTATGGACAATGCCATTCTGTTCCAATTGGGCATAGGCTCTGGCAACCGTGTTAGGGTTGATGCCGTTATCCTGTGCCAGCTGGCGTACAGAAGGAAGCTTGTCACCGGTTTTCAGAATACCGGCATTAATAAACTTTTCTATCTGATTCTGTATCTGTATATAGATTGGATCTTTATCCTGTATATCTATCAGAAACATACGTACTCCTTTCTGTTTTATCTGTATTAACTGTACTATCTGTATTAACTGTTGTCAATGCATGAAAAAAGGCATCTGTTTAAACAGATACCTTGTATGGAATTACTTGTCTTCAGAAAGAATATTGACTACTTTATCAACAATCTGATCAACCGGAACATCTTCCTTGTCTCCGATTCTCTTCTTGAATTCTACCTGACCATCCTTGATTCCTTTACCAACGGTGATGCGGTAAGGGATACCAATGAGTTCCATATCCTTGAACTTAACGCCAGGTCTTTCATCTCTGTCATCCAGGATTACTTCGACACCTTTTTCTTCTAATGCATTGTAGAGATCTTCAGCAGCCTTGACCTGCTGTTCATCCTTCATGGAAATAATCACAATAGCAACCTGATACGGCGCTACGACAGTAGGCCAGTTAATGCCGTTATCATCTGCATTCTGTTCGGCAATCGCAGCCATGGCACGGGCAGGGCCGATACCATAGGATCCCATCCAGACATCCTGAAGCTTGTTATTCTGATCCAGATACTGTAATCCCATAGCCTTGGAATACTTGGTTCCAAGCTTGAATGTATTGCCTACTTCAATACCATGGGCGAAGTGTACTTTCTTACCACACTGTGGGCAGATATCACCCTCCATGATATTTCTGAGATCTGCATACTGTTCTACCTTGAAATCCTTATTGTTTACACCAGTATAGTGATAGCCTGTCTTATTGGCACCGACAATGAAGTTCTGCATATACTGAATTTCTTCATCTGCCACAACCGGACAATGGATGCCGATAGGACCGGCAAAACCAATCTCTGCACCAGTTGCTTTTTCAACCATGTCACTGTCCGCAAGTTCTACGGAATTTGCATTGTAAAGCTTTCTTAACTTGGTCTCATTGATCTCACGATCACCTCTGACCATAACTGCGACCGGATTGCCATCAACGTTATAGATCATGGTTTTGGCAAAGTGCTTGGCATCCTTATGGAAGAAGGAAGATACTTCTTCAATTGTCCGGGAGTTTGGTGTAGCTGCCATCTTTAACTCTTCTTCCTCTTCTGTATGATCCGGTTTTTCAGGAACACATGGCGCTACTTCAATGTTAGAAGAGAATCCGCAGTCATCACATAAGACAAGGATGTCTTCCCCAATCGGTGTTACCGCCTGGAACTCTTCTGATAAAAGACCTCCCATAATACCGGTATCTGCACGGACTATGCGGTAATTGATATGAAGTCTTTCCATGATGTTTTTATAAGCTTCAAACTGTTTCTTATATGCTTCGTCTAAACCAGCTTCATCTTTATCAAATGTATAGGCATCCTTCATGATGAATTCACGGGTTCTGATTAAGCCATAACGTGGTCTTGGCTCATCACGGAACTTGGTCTGCATCTGATATAAAGAGAAAGGCATATCCTTATAGGATCTGATCTTCATTTTCGCAGCCTGGGCAAATAATTCCTCATGCGTAGGCCCTAATACATAAGGCTGACCTTTGCGGTCTTTTAATGAGAACATGGAAGCCCCAAAGCCGGCTCTGCGGCCAGAGGCAACGTAGACATCTTCCGGAATCAGTGCCGGCATCAGTAATTCCTGACATCCTGTCTTATTCATTTCATCACGGATGATATCTTCAATCTTCTGAATAACCCTGTATCCAAGCGGCAGCATCATATAGATACCGGAAGAACTTTTCTTGATATAGCCAGCTCTTACAAGCAGATTTGAAGATACGGAATCTTCATCTTTTACATTCTCACGCAGAGTATAAAAGAAACTGTTTTTTAATTTCATAAATAACCTCTTTTCAATCCTGAAAATTATATCATGTGTTTCTTTACGAAAAGGAATGAATTACGTATAATGAGTCAAAAATAAGGGAGGTTTGTGCCATATGGCAAAGTATTTTGATGAACCATCGCATACATTCAGTGAATATCTTCTGGTACCGGGATATACAGGTCCTGAAAATACACCGGATAATGTTTCTTTAAAAACACCGCTTGTTAAGTTTAAAAAAGGAGAAAAACCAGCTATCTCATTAAATATACCTATGGTATCTGCAGTCATGCAGTCCGTATCCGGTGACCGTCTTGGCATCGCTCTTGCCAAAGAAGGCGGTATGTCCTTCATATTTGGTTCTCAATCTATTGAATCTCAGGCTGCCATGGTAGCCAGAGTAAAGAATTACAAGGCAGGCTTTGTCGTATCGGATTCCAATATCAAGCCTGATGCTACATTAAATGATGTTCTGGCTTTATTAAAGAAAACAGGTCATTCTACTATGGCTGTTACAGATGATGGCACAGCTAACGGAAAACTGTTAGGTATGGTCACATCCCGTGATTACCGTATATCCAGAATGGATGGCAGTGAAAAGGTTTCTTCCTTCATGACCCCAAGAGAGAAGTTAGTTGTCGGTGGCAAGGATACAACATTATCTACTGCCAATGATCTGATCTGGAATCATAAGCTGAATACATTACCGGTAGTGGATGATGATGATCATCTGATGTATATGGTATTCCGCAAGGATTATGATTCTCATAAGGATAATCCGAATGAATTACAGGATGAAGAAAAGAGATTGATGGTAGGTGCTGGTATTAACTCCAGAGATTATGCGGAAAGAGTTCCGGCTTTAGTCAAGGCTGGTGTGGACTGTCTAGTCATTGATTCTTCCGAAGGATATTCCTGTTGGCAGGCGGATACCATCAAGTGGATTCGTGATAACTATGGCGACAGCGTCAAGGTAGGTGCCGGTAACGTAGTCGATGCGGAAGGATTCCGCTTCTTGGCAGATGCGGGAGCTGACTTTGTCAAGATCGGCATTGGCGGCGGTTCTATCTGCATTACAAGAGAAACCAAGGGCATTGGCAGAGGCCAGGCTACTGCTGTCATTGATGTTGCCAAGGCAAGAGATGAATACTACAAGGAAAAGGGTGTCTATATTCCGATCTGCAGTGATGGCGGTATTGTCTATGACTATCACATCACATTAGCTCTTGCGATGGGTGCTGACTTTGTCATGTTAGGAAGATACTTCTCCAGATTTGAAGAAGCACCAGGTCAGAAGCTGGTTGTCAACGGCAATACAGTTAAAGAATACTGGGGTGAAGGATCTGCCAGAGCCCGCAACTGGGGCAGATATGATCTTGGTCAGGGACGCAAGCTTTCCTTTGAGGAAGGTGTTGATTCCTATGTTCCTTATGCAGGTATGTTAAAGGACAATGTTGCGATGACAACATTAAAGATCAGAAGCACCATGTGCAATTGCGGAGCATTGACAATTCCTGAATTGCAGGAGAAGGCAAAGCTGACATTAGTATCGTCTGTATCCATTGTTGAAGGCGGTGCCCATGATGTTATTGTAAAGAATAACGATAATTCTTATAACAAGTAATATAAAAACCGGTTTTCACCGGTTTTTCTTATGCGCTATCTTCCATTGTTTTACCTGTATCTTTAAATCATGGAATACCGCTTTTTCACCACGTTCACTGATATCTCTCAACACATTTTCAAGATCTTCAGCAGTCTTGGGATGCATGTAGTATCTGTCATTGCGGGTAAGGTAGTAATTCAATGCGGAAGCATTGGTATATTTGTCTTTCTGATAGATCCTACAGGCTGCGACTCTGTCGCATACCATTTCCACAAAGTAGTTAAACGGCATTTCCAATGGCTGCCATTTACCGTCAATCATGTCATACCAGTATTCCCAATGATGTCTGTTTCTGCCTTTATGATGCAGCCAGCCAGAGGCATAGCCGAAGTGTTCCTTTTCATACATATAGGGAGAACGGTTGCCCTGGAAGTATTTGACAGATTCAATAAACTCACTGGGAGAGTATTTGGAAAGATCATGTTTCAATCCCTGGGCATACAGACCGCAGGCAAAACAGTTTTTCATAACTACAAAGCGGTGATGGTCAATCGTATGCAGATGAAGAAAGAATCTGACGATCAGAGGTTTCTGTAACATATCCGAACTCATGCAAGAATTCTAGAACATCTTTTTAAGCCATGCAATAATAAACAAAACATGCAATAAACATGATAAAATAACTAACAGGAGATTACTATGAACAGACATAAAGAACGTGAATGTGCAATGATGGTTACGTATCAGTATCTTTTAGTTGCAAGAGATATAGATGAATTGATAGAAGATGCATTTCAGAAACCGGTAAAGGAAGTAGATCCTTACTTTGTAGATGTAATTCATGATGCCATAGACAATATGGATAAGTACCACGGATACATTGATGAAGTATTGAAAAAAGGATGGACTTTCAACAGATTAGGTGCTATTGAAAAAGCAATCCTTTTAAACGGATGTGCAGAATTTGATTTAAAGCAGACGGAGGCAGCCGTTATTATTGATGAATCAGTGGATATGGCCAAGAAGTACTGCGATTCTGATACATATAAACTGATTAACAGTGTGCTGGATGTTATATGAGCCGCAGAGTTGTACCAGTCAGTACACTTGTCCATTATCTGAAGGAATCCATGGATTCTGATCCGGTTCTGCATGGTGTCATGGTAGAAGGGGAGATATCCAATATCCGCAAGCCATACAGCGGCCACTGGTATTTTTCCCTGAAGGATGATAAGGCATATTTATCATGCGTCATGTTCCGCTATCGCAATCAGAGTGTAGCCTTTGATCCAAAGAATGGTGACAAGGTCATTGTGAAAGGTGATGTCTCTGTCTATGAACAGACCGGGAATATGCAGTTAGTTGCGGAAAGCATGCAGCCAAGCGGGATCGGTGATCTGTATCTGCAGTTTGAAGCTTTGAAGAAGAAGTTAAGTGCAGAAGGATTATTTGAAGAATCCCACAAGAAACCGATTCCTCCTTATGCAATGGATATTGCCCTTGTAACCGGCAATAATACTGCCGCCAGAGAAGATGTACTGATTACGCTTCATAAAAGATGGCCTTTGGCAGAGATTCATGAATATCCTTGTCCGGTACAGGGTGCTGAGGCTGCTCCTAAGATTATCGAAGCTTTAAGAAAAGCAGATGCAGGTAATCATCAGTTAATCATCCTGGCAAGAGGCGGTGGTTCTATTGAAGATCTATGGTGCTTTAATGATGAGAATCTGGCCCGCTTTATCTATCAGATGCATACACCGGTCATAACCGGTATTGGTCATGAGATTGATTTTACCTTATGTGACTATGTTTCTGATTTAAGAGCGAATACTCCTACAGGTGCTGCTGAAGCTGCGGTACCGGATATACATGAAGTATCCGCATCATTAAACCAGTATAAAACCAGGATGATCCAGGCTGTTCAGTCTGATCTGAATATGGCACATATGCATTATCAGAAACTGGCATCTGCACCAGTCTTTAAAAATCCGCAAAAACTGTACAGTGAGCAGGCTGTAAAGCTGGACTATCTGGAAGAAAAGCTGATGCATGCCATTCATAAACCATCTGAGAAAAGGCAGGATTTAATGCATTTATTCCAGACCTTAAGTCAGGAAATTCATGCATATTCTTCTTCTATAAGAGAAGAGCTGCAGAATGATCAGAGCAGGCTTGCCTTATATACGCAGCTGCGTATAGCTAAAGAACAAAACCGTCTGAATAAAAGCAGGGAATCCCTGCAGGTGAATATGGAAAAAAGTCTTGATAAGAAACAGGAAAGACTACAGCAGGATATCCGCCTGTTAGATGCATATTCTCCTTTGAAGATACTACAGAGAGGATATTCCATTACTACAGAGAATGGCAAAGCATTACGCAGTATTACAGATACAGAGATTGATGATATGGTTTCTATCCGTTTAAGTGATGGAACTTTAGAAGCACAGGTGAAGGAGAAACATCATGGCTGAAAAGAAAAAGACATTTGAAGAATCTATGTCCAGATTAGAAGAAATCGTGAATGATCTGGAACAGAATGACAAACCATTAGATGAAACAATCAGGCTGTTTGAAGAAGGATTAAAGCTTGTTAAAAGCTGTGATGAACAGTTGAAGCAGTTTGAGACAAAAGTAGATGATATTGTAAAGAAAAATGGTGATGGTCAGAATGCGGATTGATGATTTATTAAAAGAGAAAATGGATCTTCTGCCTGCCAGCAGAGTCAAAGATGCCATGAATTATTCATTGATGGCAGGAGGTAAAAGAATTCGTCCGAATCTTCTCTTTGAGACCGTAAAGGGGTATGGTTTACCAGAAGAGACAGCCGATGATTTTGCCTGTGCTCTTGAAATGATTCAGACGTATTCTCTGATTCATGATGACTTACCGGCTATGGATAATGACGATCTTCGCCGTGGCAAGCCTACCTGTCACAAGCAGTTTGATGAAGCTACCGCAATTCTTGCCGGAGATGGCTTGTTAACCTATGCATTTGAAACAGCAGCTGATACCAAAGCAGATGCAGACAGAGTATGCAAGGGTATTAAAATACTTGCGTCCATGGCGGGACCATCCGGTATGGTATTGGGACAGAATCTTGATACGATGGAAATGCAGGGTGTAACGGATTGGGATGATTTAAAGAAAGTACATCAGTATAAAACAGGGTGTCTTTTAAGTGCTCCGCTAATGATCGGAGCAGTGTTAGCCGGGCAGAATGATGATATTATAGAAGCATGGCATAGAACCGGCACAAAGATAGGACTGGCATTTCAGATTCAGGATGATATTCTGGATGTCGAATTAAGTGCAGAACAATTCGGTAAATCCAATTCTGATGAAAGAAATGACAAGGTTACCAGTGTCACACTATTAGGGGAAAAGAAAGCTGAAGAACTGATGAATGCATTGTATTCACAAGCGGAAGAAGAGATTCGTTCATTCAGTGATTTTGACGGTGCATCTCTTATTGAGATGATTGAAAGGATCAGAACACGCCGTAAATAACTGGAGGTTTTAACATGGATCTTAAGGATATTAAAAATCCTGAATTTCTGAAATCCATGAATGTCAGTGAGATGGAAGATCTCGCCAAAGATATTCGTGCTTTTTTGATACAAAGTATATCTAAAACAGGCGGTCATCTTGCCAGTAATCTCGGGGTTGTTGAACTGACAATTGCCCTGCATTATGTATTCAACTCTCCGGAGGACAAGATCTTCTTTGATGTAGGACATCAGAGTTATGTACATAAGATATTGACAGGAAGAGCTTCTCAGTTTGACAAACTGAGACAATATCATGGTCTTTCCGGTTTTGAGAAAAGAAGTGAGAGTATCCATGATGTCTGGGAGGCAGGACACAGCTCTACTTCCTTGAGTGCAGCCTTGGGTATGGCTGTCGCAAGAGATCTGAATCATGAGGACTATCAGATCGTACCAGTCATTGGTGACGGTGCTTTAAGCAGCGGCATGTCTATGGAAGCTTTAAATGAAATTGGCTCTGAAAAGAGAAAGATGATTATTGTCTTTAATGATAATAATATGTCTATCTCCAAGAATGTAGGCGCATTGACATCTGCTTTTTCCAAGCTTCGTTCTTCTCATGGCTATACAAAGATGAAGCGGAACATGAAGCGCTCTTTAACAACTTCAAATAGTCAGGTTTCAAGAGCTGTCTATGACGGATTACGCAGTCTGCGTGATGCGATCAAGAACAGTGTTATTGATAAGGGCATTTTCGGTGAATTTAATCTGGATTACATCGGACCTGTAGATGGTCATAATCTTCATGATCTGATCCAGGTATTTGAAGCTGTGAAAGATCATGACGGTCCGATTGTCGTACATGTCATTACCCAGAAGGGGAAAGGCTATGAGCCATGTGAGAATGATCATGAAGGCATCTGGCATGGGGTAGGACCATTTAATGTGGAAACCGGAAAGCCTCTGCATGATATACCGGAAGGATATCAGAAGTGGGGACGTCTGATGTCAGATACGGTTCTGCACTTAGCGGAAGAGAATGAAGATATCATTGCGATTACACCTGCCATGATTAACGGATCTTCCTTAGAAGAATTCTTTGCGGAATTCCCTAAGCGTTCCTTTGATACAGGTATTGCGGAAGAACATGCGGCAACCTTTGCGGCAGGTCTAGCCATTTCGGGAAAGCGTCCGTATCTTGCCATATACAGTTCCTTTATGCAGAGGAGCTATGACCAGATAAACCATGATGTCTGCCGGATGGATTTACCAGTTGTATTTGGCATTGACCATGCGGGTTTAGTCGGTCCAGATGGAGAAACCCACCATGGTGTATTTGATATCGGTTTACTGACCGCATTACCGAATATGATTCTTGCCCAGGGCAGAAATGCGGAAGAAACAAAAGATCTTCTCTATACTGCCTTCCATCAGAATCATCCGTTTGGGATCCGTTATCCAAAGGGAATTGTCAAAGTCAATGGAGATTATGAGCCTCATGTGCTGAAAGTCGGCAGCTGGGAGCTGCTCAATGATCGCAAGAATAACAAGGTATGTGTCTTTACCTATGGACCGGTCACTGAAACAATCTTAGAAAAAGTTAAGGTAAATCATCTGCCTGTAACGATCGTTAACTGCCGCTTCTTCAAGCCATTAGACACAAAGATGCTTGACTCTTTAGGTAAGCGGAACATGACATTCATATCCTATGAAGGAGATATGAAGGAACATGGACTTGGTTCACTGATTCTTGAATACTGGAATGATCATGGCGTCATGCATAGCATTAAGAGAATCGGTATCGGAGATGAATATGTTGGTCAGGGCAGTGAGAAACTGCTTCGTAAAGATGAACATATGGATCTGAATACACTTTTTGATGAAATAGAAAAAGGACTGCAATAAATATGCTCAAACATCTGTATATCAAAAACTTTGTGCTGATAGATGAACTGAATCTTGATTTTTCAGAAGGATTCAGTGCTTTTACTGGCGAAACAGGTGCTGGTAAATCGATTCTCATTGACGCAATATCCCTTTTATCTGCGCAGCGGGCATCTGCCTCTTTTATCTCTAAAGGAAAGGATCTTGCGATCATTGAAGGCACTTTTGATATACAGAATGATAAACACGCTGTAAAAACCATGCAGGAAGCTGGTTTTGAAGTAGAAGAAGAAACTACCTTCACACGTGAAATACATTCTAATGGCAAAAGCTCTGCCCGCATCGATCACAGGGTAGTAACATTATCTCTTTTGAGAGATGTATTAAGAGATGAAATTGATATTCATGGTCAGAGAGATAATGCCTATCTTTTAAATACTAATACCCATCTGCATCTGTTAGACGAGTATGCCTCTGATCAGAAAGCTTTACATGATGTCATGGATGCCTATAAACAATATGATGCTTTCTGTAAAGAAAAAGAGAAAGCATTACAGGACACTTACAATGAAAATGATCTGGAATATTTCCGTTATCAGGTCAATGATATAGAAGCAGCCGATCTTCATATTGGTGAAGATGAAGAATTAGAAGAGAAAGAAAAGGCATATCGTTCCGTAAAGAATTCGCTTGATAAGTTTCATCAGATATTTGAACTGTATGATAATTCTGTTTCCGGTGAAATCTATGATCTTAATAAACTCGTACAATCCTTAAAAGGGGATGACAAGACAGAATCCTTACAGAAGGAGATGAATGACGCCTACTATGCCATTACTGACAGCATGGAACAGCTTCATACCATGGCAGACAGCTATGATCTTTCCGAAGAAGATATCAATGCCATGGAAGAAAGACTGTTCACCATACAGAAATTAAAGCGTAAATACGGTCATTCCATTGAAGATATTCTTAAAACAAAAGAAGAACTCCAGCAGAAAATCCATGTAATCGATAACCGTCAGGGATACCTGCAGGAAATTGATAAGAAGATACAGTCTGCCTTAAAGATTTATAACGAAAAAGCACTGGCCTTAAGTAAGATTCGTGAAAAGAAAGCAGTGAATCTGGATCGTGATATTGCTGCTAATCTTAAAGATCTGCAATTGCCTAATGCCCGCTTTCATACGGAGTTAACGCCTTGCAAGCCATCTTTGTATGGCAATGAAAAAGCTGAATTCTTAATATCAATGAATAAAGGAGAAGATCTCAAACCTCTTTCAAAGACCGCTTCCGGTGGTGAGTTATCCCGTCTGATGCTTGGCTTAAAAGTGATCTTTACGCATCTGCAGGGCATCCAGACAGTGATCTTTGATGAGATTGATACAGGTGTATCCGGTCCTGTCGCAACCGCAATCGGCCGCAAGATGAAGGAATTATCAAAGGATTGCCAGGTATTTGCCGTAACCCATCTTGCTCAGGTCGCAGCGTGCGCAGACCATGAATATCTCGTTCATAAATCCGATGATGAGAAAGAAACACATACAACCGTTAAAGAACTGAATGAAGAAGAAACCATCAATCAGCTGGCTTTAATCTCCAATGGTGAAATCACCGATGCAGCAAAGAAAGCCGCAAGAGAACTTTACAGGAGAAATCAGAAGGCATGAGCAGAGTCTATTTTCATATTGATCTGAATGCCTTTTTTGCAAGTGCAGAAGTATTATTGGATCCTTCTTTAAAGGGAAAACCGGTAGTCGTCAGTGGTCATACAAGAAGATCCGTCGTTGCAACCGCAAGCTATGAAGCAAGAAAGTATGGCATACATAGTGCCATGCCTATTGCGGAGGCAGAAAAGCTATGCCGTGATCTGGTTATCATACCGGGGCACTATGAATACTACCGCAGGCTGTCTCATCAGTTCATGCATATCTGAATGCCTTTTTTGCAAGTGCAGAAGTATTATTGGATCCTTCTTTAAAGGGAAAACCGGTAGTCGTCAGTGGTCATACAAGAAGATCCGTCGTTGCAACCGCAAGCTATGAAGCAAGAAAGTATGGCATACATAGTGCCATGCCTATTGCGGAGGCAGAAAAGCTATGCCGTGATCTGGTTATCATACCGGGGCACTATGAATACTACCGCAGGCTGTCTCATCAGTTCATGCATATCGTCTATCAATATACGGATTTAGTGGAACAGGCATCTATTGATGAATGCTATGCGGATGTCACGGAAAGAATCATGACCTATGCCAAGCCTCTGGATCTTGCCTGGGAGATACAGCAGAGAATCTTAAAAGAAACCGGATTACGCTGTTCTATTGGGGTTGCGCCGAATATGTTTCTTGCCAAGATGGCTAGTGATATGAAGAAGCCTATGGGTATTACCGTATTAAGAATACGGGATGTACCGGATAAAATGTGGCCTCTTCCAATATCTGATATGAGAGGTGTAGGCCGCAGAACCTTACCATACATGAAAGAATTAAATATCAATACCATAGGTGATCTGGCACATTATCAGAAGAAAGAAGATTTAATTCCTATCTTTGGAAAAAATACTGATGAAGTCATAGCCCGTGCCAATGGACATGATGACCGTAAACTGATAACAGAAACAGATTCCAAGTCCATGGGTGTCAGTGAAACTTTATTGGAAGATGTAACAGATTATGATGAAATCAGAGGCTTATTCAGATCATTAAGCAGAAAGCTTTCCGAGAGACTCTATAAAGAACATAAAGCCGGATATCATGTATCCATCAGGATCTGTTATTTTGATTTCAGAAACGCCGACAGATCCGTCAAATTAAAGGAACCTGTATGGAAAGCAGATGATCTGTTTGTACAGGCCATGCAGTTATTTGATAATCATTATGAAGAAGGAGAAGCAGTACGCTTATTAGGTTTATCTGTAAGTGACTTTGCCAGTGAACAGGATCTTCAGCATCAGCTGAATCTTTTTGAAGAAACACCTGAAGATAAAGCTTCTGAAACAAAAGAAGTATTAAATGATTTGAACAGACAGCTTGGTACCAAAGCATTTGTCAGAGCCAGTACACTTCTTGAAAAGGAGAAATCATGAAACTGGAAGATGCCGGTAAGGAATATCTGACACATTTAACCATTCAGAAAGGTAAAAGCCAGCATACCGTAACTGCCTATAAAGAAGATCTGAAACAATACTTTGTCTGGTTAGAAAAACATCATGTCAATGATACTAAGGATATAACAGAATCATTGATTCAGGAATTTATTGTGGAACAATCCACACATAAGGCATCTTCTTCTATGGTACGCATGGCTGCCTCCATCCGCTCCTTTCATCAGGATATGGCTTTTATGTACAATGAAACAGATCCATCTTTAAATATAGAAGTACATAAAAGCACAAAGAAATTACCTGTATACTGTACAGTAGATGAAATTACAAGATTAATGGGAAGCTTCGATGATACAGATCCTGTACAATATCTTAACCATGCAATCCTTGAAATGATCTATGCCTGCGGCTTACGGGTATCTGAAGCAGTTTCCTTAACATTAAACAGAGTCAATCTGGATACCGGAACAATCAGAGTGCTTGGAAAAGGGGATAAAGAAAGAGTTGTACCAATACCAAGAGGATCTGTTCCTTTTCTGAAACAATACAGAGATGTTATCAGACCGGGATTCATACATCAGAAGACCAATCTCTTTTTCATTAACCGCTATGGCCGTAAAATCACGTCTAAATACGTCGAAGTACTGTTACATGATAAATGTACCGAGCTGGGCTTCAAGAAGCATATAACGCCTCATAAACTGCGTCACAGCTATGCGACACATATGCTTCAGGGAGGTGCAGACCTCAGAAGCATTCAGGAGATACTGGGACATGCCAATATACAGACAACCGAGATCTATACACATGTACAGAATAAACAGATGTTTGAAGCATATGAAAAGTATCATCCAGGAGAACTGGATAATGATTTAAAGTTACCTGGTACTAAGAAAAAAAGTAAATAAAGAATGCATATAAAAGGCATAATATCCACCTGATTCCCTGTATCTATAAAAATCGTATAAGATACATTATGTGAAGTATATTATATTTATAAGTCATATTAAAACCGGAAATCTGAATACCAGACTTCCGGTTCTTTTATATAGTATATGTGGTAATAACTTAAGCAGCGTTCTTAGCTGCAATAGCTTCCTTCAGCTTCTCTGTCAGTAATGGAACAATCTTATTCAGATCACCAACAATACCATAGTCAGCTACATCAAAGATTGGAGCTGTCTCATCCTTATTGATGGCAATGATGATATCTGATTCTTCCATACCAGCTACATGCTGAATTGCACCAGAGATACCAATTGCAAAGTATACATGAGGTCTTACTGTCTTACCAGTCTGTCCAACCTGTAACTCCTTTGGCTTCCATCCTGCATCAACAACTGCTCTGGAGCATGATACTGTACCATGCAGTACTTCTGCCAGATCATCCAGCAGCTTGAAGTTTTCTGCAGAACCAACACCACGTCCACCAGATACCAGGATCTTGGCAGCTGTGATATCAGCAACATTAGATACTTCCTTAACTACCTTTTCGATTTCTACATAGCAGTTATTCTTCTCTAACGGAGCCTTCCAGTTAATGACTTCAGCTTTTCTGTTGTAATCAGGTGTAATCTTCTGCATGACACCAGGTCTTACAGTAGCCATCTGAGGTCTGTGATCCGGGCAGGCAATTGTTGCAATAGTGTTGCCGCCGAATGCAGGACGTGTCATTAATAACTGCTTGTGCTTCTGTTCAGCTTCATGACCAGGTACAGCAACTAACGGGAAATCACCAATCTCAAGCTTTGTGCAGTCAGCTGTTAAACCAGTCTGTACACGTGCAGATGTTCTAGGACCAAGATCACGTCCGATAGCTGTAGCACCAACCAGCATGATTTCAGGCTTGAATTCATTGATATAACCAGCTAATGCCTGTGTATAAGGCTCTGTCATGTATTCCTTTAAGGAAGGATCATCAATGACAACAACACGATCAGCACCATATGCGGCAAGTTCATTTGCAAGATCACCTACATCAGAACCGATTAATACAGCGGTAACTGTCTTATCATCTAATGATTCAGCAAGCTCTCTTGCCTTGCCAAGTAACTCTAATGCAATCGGGGAAAGCTTTCCGTCTACCTGCTGGGCATAAATCGCAATACCCTTATATTCTTCAAGATTCTTCTTAATCATTTCAAGTATTCTCCCTTTCCCTTAGATAACATGCTTCTCAGATAAAACATTGACAATATAGTCAGCAGCTTCATTTGGTGATTCAGGTGTTACAACAACGCCCTTGCCCTTGGCAACCTTATCAGAAGCCTTGGCAATAACAGTTGGAGATCCGACTTTACCGATATCATCATCCGCAACATCCAGCTTGTCTCTGCCCCATACTGTAACCAGTTCTGGATGATCAATGGCATCAAAGATTCTGCCTGGTCTCATATATCTTGGCTCATTGAGTTCAGATAATGCGGTAATCAGACATGGCATCTGAGCCTTGACAATCATGTATCCGTCATCAAACTGTCTCTTGACTTCTACAGTCTTGTTTTCAACATCACACTTGATCTCTTTAGCATAAGAGATAACCGGAATACCCAGATGTTCGGCAATCTGCGGACCAACCTGAGCAGTATCACCATCGATAGCCTGACGGCCTGTGATAATCAGATCATAGTCAATATTCTTCAAAGCGCCGGCAATAGAAGAAGATGTAGCCCATGTATCAGCACCACCGAGCTTTCTGTCTGTTAACAGATAGCCGTCATCAGCACCCATGGCAATACCTTCTCTTAATACATCATCAGCCTTTGGCAGACCCATAGTCAGTAAGGAAACATGTACATTATCAGGATCAGAATCCTTGATTCTTAAAGCAGCTTCAAGACCAGCCTTGTCATCAGGGTTCATGATGGCAAGCATAGCACCTCTGTCCAGAGTTCCATCTGGTTTGAACTTGACGCCTCCGGCAGTATCAGGGACCTGCTTTACACAAACAACAATTTTCAGCATTTTCTTATTTCCCTTTCTATTACTTTAACAAGTCACCGGAGATAACCATTCTCTGAACTTCAGAAGTACCTTCATAGATCTCCGTAATCTTGGCATCTCTCATCATTCTTTCAACTTCATATTCTCTGATGTAACCATAGCCGCCCATTAACTGAACGCACTTTGTAGTAACATCCATAGCTGTCTCAGCAGCGAATAACTTAGCCTTTGCAGCTTCTACAGAGAAACGAGGCTTTGTGGCCTTGGCTTCAGCAGCCTTGTATACAAGTAACTGTGCAGCTTCTACTTCTGTAGCGAGGTTAGCAAGCTGGAACTGTGTATTCTGGAATGCACTGATCGGACGACCAAACTGCTTTCTTTCCTTAACATAAGCAACAGTTCTGTCTAATGCACCTTCGGCAAGACCTAATGCCTGCGCAGCGATACCAATACGGCCGCCATCCAGTGTATGCATAGCTTCCTGGAAGCCCTTGCCTCTTACGCCAAGCAGATTCTCTGCCGGAATATGGCAGTCCTGGAAAATCAGTTCATATGTTGCAGAACCACGGATACCCATCTTATGTTCCTTTGTACCAAAGGTGAATCCAGGTGTACCCTTTTCAACAATGAAGGCGGAGAATGCCTTCTGCTTGCGGCCTTTCTTTTCAACATCATCTGTATGAGCAATGATGATATAAACATCAGCTTCCTTACCATTTGTAATGAAGCACTTGGAACCATTCAGGATCCATTCCTTGCCATCTTCAGAAAGAACAGCCTTAGTCTGAACACCCTGTGCATCTGTACCGGCACCTGGTTCTGTTAAACCGAAAGCACCAAGCTTTTCACCCTTAGCAAGCGGAACCAGATACTTCTGTTTCTGTTCTTCCGTACCATAATTCAGAATAGGGTCACAGCATAATGAAGAATGTGCAGATAAAGCAACAGCTGTTGTACCACAGCACTTTGCAATCTCTTCTACTGCGATCACGTATGTTAACGGATCGCATCCCTGTCCACCATACTGCTTAGGAACTGCAATACCCATGAAGCCATTGGCAGCCATCTTGTCGATTGTCTCTCTTGGGAATCTTTCTTCCTCATCTACTTCAATGGCAAGAGGCTTTACTTCTTTTTCAGCAAAATCCTTGAACAGTGATCTTTCCATTGAATGCTTCTTATCAAGCTGGAAATCCATTTTATTCTCCTCCAATTTCCTTAATATATGAAACCCTGAGAAAACGTCAGATCACTCTGACGTTTTTCAGAGATTCAGCCAATCTTATAACTCATCAACAGGTGTCTTTGTATGATCTGCGTTATAAACGTAGAAGCCTCTGCCTGTCTTTACACCAAGGTGTCCGCCTCTGACCATCTTACGGAGCAGTGTGGAAGCTCTGTACTTGGAATCATGTGTTTCATTGTACAGGGTATCCATGATTGCAAGAACAATATCCAGACCAATATAGTCACCTAACTCTAATGGTCCCATCGGATGATTGCAGCCAAGCTTCATGGCAGTATCAATACCAGCGATGTTGGAAATACCTTCCTGGTAAACCATGATGCCTTCATTGATCTCAGGAATCAGGATACGGTTAACAACAAAGCCAGGAGCTTCATTTACTTCAACCGGTGTCTTGCCAAGCTTTGCGGCAATATCCTTTACAGCAGCTACATCAGCATCTGTCGTATTAGCACCACGGATAACCTCAATCAGCTTCATGACTGGAGCCGGGTTGAAGAAATGCATACCGATGACAGGCTTCTTTAATCCCTTGCCGATTTCAGTAATGGAAAGAGAAGAAGTATTGGATGCGAAGATACAATTCTCGTTCTTAACGATATTATCTTCCAGATCCTTGAATGTATTCTTCTTGATGTCCATTACTTCAAGTGCAGCCTCTACAACCAGATCAGGATCAACAGCCTGGCTGTTCAGACCTGTCTGTACCTTGGCTAATACTGCATCTTCGTCAGCCTGATCCAGCTTGCCCTTGGCAACTCTCTTGTCTAAAGCCTTCTTGATCTTGGCCTTGCCGCCATCAGCAAATTCCTGCTTAATGTCGCAAAGATAAACCTTTTCAACATCATTGCACTGGGCAAATGCCTGTGCAATACCGGAACCCATTGTTCCGGCACCAATTACTGCTACCTTCATTTTTTTCCTCCTGTTATTTATTCTGGAATGCAACGTGCTTTACTTTCTTAGGATCATCTTTCTTACGAAGGAAGTTTGCCATTCCTTCTTTCTGATCTTCACTTTCAAAGCAGCTGCCGAACTGTCTTTCTTCGAATTCAATTGCATCATCCATGTACATCTCTGTACCTTCATTGATGGCTCTCTTGCATGCTCTTACAGCAATCGGAGCGTTGCCTGCAATTGTATTCGCAAGCTTCTCTGCCGTTGGCATCAGTTCTTCAGGCTTAACAACCTGATTGACAAGACCAACTCTCAAAGCTTCATCAGCCTTGATATTTCTGGCTGTATAGATTAACTGCTTTGCATATCCAGGTCCGATCAGACGGGCAAGTCTCTGGGTGCCGCCAAAGCCAGGGGTAATACCAAGACCTGCTTCAGGCTGACCAAAGACTGCATTTTCAGAAGCAATTCTGAAATCACATGCCATGGCTAATTCATTGCCGCCGCCAAGAGCATAGCCATTGACTGCCGCAATAACAGGAATCTCAAGGGTTTCAATCTTTCTGAAGATATCATTGCCCTTCTTACCGAATGCCTGACCTTCTTCCTTGGTTAATGTGCTCATTTCACCAATATCAGCACCTGCAACAAATGACTTGTCACCGGCACCTGTAATAATCAGGCAGCGGATTTCATTCAGATCCACATCATCAATAACTTCATTCAGATTATCAAGAACTTCTGAATTCAATGCATTTAAAGCCTGAGGTCTGTCAATCGTAATGATACCAACAGCACCTTTTACTTCATAATCTACATATCCCATTTTAATTGCCTCGAAATTTATCTTTCAACGATAGTAGCGCAGCCCATGCCGCCGCCGATGCACAATGTCGCAAGACCTCTGTGCGCATTTCTCTGCTTCATTGCATACAGTAATGTAACAAGAATTCTTGTGCCAGAAGCTCCTACAGGATGACCTAATGCAATCGCACCACCATTGACATTCAGCTTGGCAGGATCAAAGTTCAGCTCCTTTGCGACTGCACAGGACTGAGCAGCGAATGCTTCATTTGCTTCATAAAGGTCGAAGTCATCAATTGTAAGACCAGCCTTCTTCATAGCCTTTCTGGAAGCATAGACAGGACCAATACCCATGATAGATGGATCTACACCAGCTAATGCACCAGTTACCCATGTTGCCATTGGCTCAATGCCAAGTTCCTTTGCCTTTTCTTCAGACATCAGGATAACTGCAGCAGCACCATCATTGATACCGGAAGCATTACCAGCAGTAACAACGCCACCTTCCTTACCAGAGCAGCACTTTAACTTAGCCAGTACTTCAGGTGTCTGTCCTTCTCTTGGACCTTCATCAGTATCAACTGTAACGATACCCTTCTTACGGCCAAGGTTAACTTCAATAGGAGTAATCTCTTCCTTGAAGCGTCCGTTATCTCTTGCATCACATGCCTTGTTCTGAGAGTTAGCAGAGAATTCATCCAGCTCTTCACGGGTCAGATGCCACTTTTCAGCAACATTCTCAGCTGTGATCATCATATGGTAATCACCATAGACATCCCAAAGAGCATCCTTGATCATTGCATCAACAAGACCATCCTTAGGAACATTCATTCTCATGCCATATCTTGCATGTGGAAGTACATATGGTGCCAGGGACATGGATTCCATGCCACCAGCAACAACGACATCAGCATCACCGGCAATAATCTGATCAGCCGCAAGGTTAACAGATTCCAGACCAGAACCACATACACAGTTAACCGTAACTGCAGGACATGTAATCGGAAGACCTGCCTTCAGAGTTGCCTGACGAGCAGGGTTCTGACCTAAGCCAGCCTGAATAACATTACCCATGTAAACCTGATCAACATCTTCAGGCTTCAGATTAGCTCTCTTTAAAGCATCTTTGATAACTGCTGCACCCATATCTACTGCAGGTACAGTACTGAGTTCACCGCCCATCTTACCGATAGCTGTACGACATGCGCTTACAATTACAACCTTCTTTGCCATAACTATTTACCCTCCTGTTATTGAATAGTTTTCAGCTTATTTTTCCGCATCCTGCGGTTCTTCATAATAGATCTTGGCTTTCTCTTCGCCATTCAGTACTCTTAATGCACCCTGGGCAAGAGCAATCATCTCACGCTCACCAGGAATGACGACAACCGGCGCAATCCAGCCGACATATTCCTTGATGGCATCTGTAATATCCTGTCCATAAGCAATACCGCCAGTCAGGATAATTGCATCAACATCACCCTTTAAGACAACTGCTAATGCACCGATATCCTTGGAATGCTGATAGATGAATGCATCTTTGACAAGCTTTGCCTTCTTATCGCCGTTTTCAATCATCTTGTTAACTTCACGCATATCAGCAGTACCAAGATATGCAGCGATACCGGCATCACCAACAGCACGCTTCATCATGGCATCAACAGTAGGATACTTGCCTGAGTAGCAGAGTCTGATCAGATCACCAACCGGAACTGCACCAGATCTTGTCGGAGCGAATGCACCATCACCATCCAGACCATTGAACATATCGATCATTCTGCCTTTTTTAAAGCAGCCGGTTGTGCAGCCGCCGCCCATATGGGCAACGATGAGGTTCAGATCCTCAAACTTCTTGCCAATGCTCTTGGCATATTCACGGGATACAGCTCTCATGTTCAGAGCATGTACCTTGGATACTCTCTTGATTTCCGGCATACCGGAAAGTCTTGCGACATCCTGTAATTCATCTACTGCGGTAGGATCAACGATGTATGCAGGGCATCCGACTTCATCAGCAATCTTTCTTGCCAATAGTCCGCCCAGGTTAGCCGCATGATCACCATTTAAGGCAATCTCCAGATCGTGACAGATCGCATCATTGACAATGTAGGTTCCTGCTTCAATCGGATGCAGGTAGCCGCCTCTGCCAACAACAGCATCGAGCTTGTTAATATCGTAATTGATCTTTTTCAGATAATCCTTGATAACACCAAGTCTGAAATCCAGCTGTGAAAATGTATTTGGAAACTTGTTCATCTGTTCAACCGGATGATCCAGTCCGATTTCAGATACCATGTGATCATCTTCAAAGATAGCGATCTTTGTAGAAGTAGATCCAGGATTAATTGCGAGTATATTCTTTGCCATGTTAACCATTTACCTTCTTCATATGTTCTGCTAATACCGCCGCAAGAGCGATAGAATTAATCTTTACATCCTTTGTATCAGAACGCGATGCAAGAATGACAGGAGCACTTGTTCCTGTTAACATAGCGCCGATCTGTACACCCGGAACCAGATGTGCAATTGCTTTATATGTGATGTTGCCAGCGTGGATATCCGGGAAGACAAGGATATCAGCCTTGCCTGCAGCCGGCCGATCCTGTGCACCCTTTTCCTTTGCGGCAGCCGGATCCAGGGCAATATCCAGTGATAATGGACCATCAACGATGCAGTCTCCAAGTTCACCAGCTTCACCAGCTTTTCTCAATTCATCCGCATCTACTGTTGCCGGCATCTTAGGGTTTACAACCTCAACTGCCGCAAGCGGTGCAACCTTTGGCTGCTTGACGCCGCATGCTTCCGCAACATCTGCTGCATAACGGATCATCTGTTTCTTTGCTTCGACATCCGGATATGGTAAGAAAGCAACATCTGTTAAGAACAGTAATCTGTCAATTGAAGGAACCTTGACAACTGCTACATGAGACAGTGTCTTGCCGGTTCTCAATCCGACTTCCTTGTTCAATACAGACTTTAAGAAATCCTTGGTCGGTACAAGTCCCTTCATGTACATGTCAGCTTCACCATCATGTACAAGCTTTACCGCCTTCAGTGTTGCCTGAATATTATCAGGTTCATTAATTATCCTGTAGTCATTCAGATCCATGCCAATATCACCGGCGATCTCTCTGATCTTTGCTTCATCGCCAACCAATATGGCATCGACAATGCCCATTTCATGTGCTTCTTTGACAGCCTCAAGAACAGCATTGTCCTGAGCACACGTAACTGAAAGAATCTTCTTCTTTCCTTCTTTGGCTTTTTCTCTTAATGCTTCAAAACCATTGCTCATAGTTACTATATGTCTCCTTCCAACATTCTCTATGTTAAAGCATTCACAAATTCTTTTCAATGAAATATAAGACTTTTTATTAAAAAATTCACAACTTGTGAAATGTGCTTATTTTCCTACAAAATTAAGCGCTTACATTCACAATTTATTAGCATATATCCGGGCTTCGTAATAGAATGATTTCACGAGGTACATGAATATGATGAAAGTATGTTATCCCGGTACATTTGATCCTATTACCCTGGGACATCTGGATATTATTGAAAGAGCCGCAAGCCTGTATGATGAGGTCTATGTCATGATCAATCATAATCCCCGCAAGCATTGTGTATTCTCTGAAGAAGAAAGAAAGGACATGATAGAACGGTCTATTGCCACCCTTCCATGTGCCAACAGGGTGCATGTTGTGATTGGAGAAGGATTAACGGTAAATGCGGCCGCAGAACTTGGCTGTTCTTCCATTATCAGAGGAATCAGAGCCGTATCTGATTATGAATATGAATTATCCCAGGCTACTGCCAATATGATGCTGAATAACAAGGTAGAAACAGTATTCCTGATATCAAGACCTGAGTATTCTTTCCTCTCTTCCTCTACCGTAAAGGAGATAGCAGAGAATAATGGTGATATCTCAAGACTGATGCCTGAGGCTATTGTCAAAGAAGTCAGCCAACGTATGAAAAACAGAAATTCCATATAAAAAGATCCGGAAATCCGGACCTTTTTTAACGCTATTATTCAAAGATTAACGAACAAGATCTTTCAGACTCTTGGAAGCCTTGAATCCAGGAACCTTTGTTGCAGGGATCTCAATCTGTTCCTTTGTCTGTGGGTTAATACCTGTTCTTGCTGCTCTTTCCTTAACTTCAAACTTTCCGAAGCCAGTGATGTCAACCTTTGCACCATCCTTCAGAGAATCAGCAACGATTCCAAATACATCATCAACGATCTGAAGTGCTTCCTTCTTTGTCATCTTTTCATGCTTTTCAGCTAATGCTTCAGCAATAGTCTTCTTGTTTACGTTTTCCATATTCTTACCTCCTATATGGCTAAAATATAATACGTCAATTAAGCCTCGGATTTCAATACCCGAGAGCCACAAAATTAGTCGATTTCTTCATTTAAATCTGCTAACAGATGTGCTAATGATTCATCATTCAGATTCTTGACGCCGCATGCATTTTTATGACCGCCGCCCTGATACTTTTCCGCAACACCATTTATCACAACGGTTCTGGAACGAAGAGATCCATCCATCACGATTTCACCATTCCGTTCCACTTCCGTAAAGATTGCCCAGATTTCAAATTCATGAACATTGGCATAGGCATTCACAAATGTTCTGGCTTCATGGGCGTCCATATGCCATCTGGCAAGATCTTCTAATGTGACTCTGCACCAGGCAATATGATCGCCATAAATCTGTACATGACTTCTGACCCAGCCGTCAAATTTCCATTCCGCTTCTGATCTGTCCCATAACTCATGGCCGATAGACGGGATATCGATGTGAAATCCGGCTAAGAATGCACCAGCTTCCAGTGTATCTGCAGTAGTGTTGGAAGTAGTGTAATTCAATGTATCCGTCAATAAACCTTTATAGAGATACGAAGCTGTTTCAGTCGATACCTTCTGATGACTGCATGCTTTCATAAATGATGCCAGGATTTCACATGTGGCCGCCGCTTTATCAAATACATACATTACATCACCAAATGGTTCCCGGTTTGGATGATGGTCTATCTTGATAATCTTCTTTGCTGTTTCAAAACGCTTGTCATCTACTCTTTCCGCATTTGCAGTATCTAATACAATGGCTAATGACTGTCTGATAACATCATCATCTAACGTTTCCAGCTCTGGCCAGATACCCTGCGTACAGGCATCCATGCCACAGGCATACACTTGCTTGTCTTTCCAGTTTTCTTCAATCCAGTTCTTTAATCCATATTGTGAACCAACGGCATCACAATCCGGATTCTCATGTCTGAAAATTGTTATGACAGAAGCTTTTTCAATTTCTTCTAACAAACCATCAAGAGTCATATACATGCCTCAGTTCAGATTCAACAGACGGGCTGTATCTCTTGCAATAACAAGCTCTTCATCTGTCGGAACAACATAGACATCCAGCTTGGAATCACCCTTGGAAATCTTCGCCTCTGTACCATGTGTTCTCGCATTGAGACCATAATCGATATCAAGTCCCATACTCTCTTCACATCTCTTGAGAATTCTTTCTCTCATGATGGCATCATTTTCACCAAGACCTGCCGTAAATACAAGTGCATCGACATGACCTAACTGTGTATAGTAACCACCGATGACATTGATGATACGGTTCACATACATGCCTCAGTTCAGATTCAACAGACGGGCTGTATCTCTTGCAATAACAAGCTCTTCATCTGTCGGAACAACATAGACATCCAGCTTGGAATCACCCTTGGAAATCTTCGCCTCTGTACCATGTGTTCTCGCATTGAGACCATAATCGATATCAAGTCCCATACTCTCTTCACATCTCTTGAGAATTCTTTCTCTCATGATGGCATCATTTTCACCAAGACCTGCCGTAAATACAAGTGCATCGACATGACCTAACTGTGTATAGTAACCACCGATGACATTGATGATACGGTTCACATACAGCTCAACTGTAACGATAGCTCTTGGGTTGCCTTCATCGACTGCTTCTTCAATATCACGGGCATCAGAAGAGATACCGGATACACCAAGCATGCCGCTGCGCTTGTTCAGATAGGTATCCATCTCATCCCAGGATGCGTTAAGCTTCTTGGCCATATAGAATACAACCGTAGGGTCAATATCCCCTGAACGTGTACCCATCATGATGCCTCCAAGTGGTGTTAAACCCATGGATGTATTAATGGAGTTTCCATGTTCAATAGCAGTGATAGAAGCACCATTGCCAAGATGGCAGGTAATCATATTCAGATCACGTACATCTTTTCCCATTAATTCTGCAGCTCTTCTGGATACATAGAAATGAGATGTACCATGAGCACCATAACGTCTGATCTTATACTGTGTATACCAGTCATATGGTACCGGGAAGAGATAACTCTCTGGCGGCATAGTCTGATGGAATGCTGTATCGAATACAAAGACATGACCGATATTCGGCAAAGCCTTTTTGAAGGCTTCATAACATACTAAATGAGCCGGGTTATGCAGAGGTGCCAAGTCACTGAGCTCATCTACCTTTTCAACAACATCATCTGTGACGACAACAGATTCCTTGAAGTAAGGTCCACCCTGGACAATACGATGTCCTGCCCCTTTGATTTCATCAAGAGAATCGACAATCTTATAATCAAGAAGTGACTTTAATAGAAGATTAACAGCAGTCTGATGATCCGGAAGCGGCAGCTTCTGAACTTTCTTTTCACCATTTACCTTGATGGTAAACTGGCCCATATCCTGACCAATACGCTCAGCCTGACCACTTGTAATAACCTTTTCAGAAGGCATGTCAAAAAGCTGGAACTTCAGAGATGAAGAACCTGAATTTACTGAAATAACTAAACTACTCATAATTTCCTCCTTCGCTTTCAGTTTCTCTGCATAAACGAATGCACTGTATAATCTCCTGATTATCTGTCAATGCTTCCATTTTCTGATACAAATGCTCTCTTTTCTTAGACAGAGAGCGGATCTTTAAAATACTTTCATAATGATTCAGATCATCACGGCATCTTCTGATCATGTCATAGACGGCAGAACGTGTAATATGCATGATATCCGCAATCTCCTGATAGCTTAAATCATCACGATAATAATACCGGCAGATTTCCTGCTGTTTATCCGTCAATAAGCCTCCATAAGCATCAAGAAGCTCATTTACTTCAATCTTATTCATCCTCTAAGCCTTCAGATATACTGTACAGATACGCATCCAGATCGAACGGACGTAAATCTTCCGGATGTTCCCCAAGACCAATGTAATAGACCGGTACATGTAACTTATGCTTGATCGCAATAACAATACCACCCTTGGCTGTACCATCCATCTTGGTCAGAATAATACCGGTAAGATTCGTAGATTCCGCAAAGACTTCAGCCTGCTGTAAGCCATTCTGGCCTGTTGTTGCATCCAAGACAAGCCATGTATCATGCGGGGCACCTTCAATCTCTTTACCGGCAACCCGGTTCATCTTACTGAGCTGTGCCATTAAACCTGCCTTGTTCTGTAAACGTCCGGCTGTATCACAGATCAGGATATCAATATTGTTATCCTTGGCATAGCGGCAGCCATCCACAATTGCCGCAGAAGGATCACCATTCGGCCTTCCCTTGATAACCGGTACATTGAGCCTGTCTCCCCACATCGCAAGCTGTTCAATTGCGCCTGCTCTGAAGGTATCAGCAGCGGTAAAGGCTACCTTCTTTCCTTCCTTCTGCCACATTGCCGCAAGCTTTGCGGCAGTAGTTGTCTTGCCAGAACCATTTACCCCTTCCAAGAAGATGACAGTAGGTCCGTTTTCATTGAAAACAATCGGAGGATCAGGATATTCCTCATAAATTTCCTTCATGTTTTCAATTAAGAAATTCATGGCCCATTTAAAGGTAATGGTAGGATATTGTGATGCGGTTTCCTTCATCTTGTCACAGATCAGATCGGCAATTTCAATACCGACATCACTCTCTAATAATGTGATTGTCAATTGTTCCAGAAACTCATCATTAATTCCCTTATAGTTGGCTTTCAAAGAACCAAGGGAATCGCCGAAACTTTCTCTGGATTTCTTAAAGCCGGATAAATACTGGGCTTTATCTTCTTTCTTTGAAAAATTACTTTTTAATTTGGAAAGAAAACTCATGACTGTACCTCCCCTTCCGGTTCTGCCATCTTGACAGCATCCTTTAACTCTACCTTAAGCATCTGTGATACACCCTGTTTCTGCATGGTAACACCATAGAGAACATCTGCTTTTTCCATGGTTCCTACTCTGTGTGTTACCACAATAAACTGCGTGCGGTCTGTATAGTTATGCAGGAATTGGGCAAAGCGTTCTACATTACCCGGATCTAATGCGGCTTCTACTTCATCCAGAATAACCAATGGAACCGGCTTTACTTTCAATATGGCAAACAATACACATAAAGCTATCAGGGACTTTTCACCACCAGAGAAAAGCATGTTATTCTGTACGGCTTTGCCTGGCGGTTGCGCATCGATGTCAATACCGGTATTCAGAAGATCATCAGGATCCTGTAATATCAGTCTGGCTTTACCACCACCATACAGTGTCCGGAAGATGTTATCAAATTCTACATTGATCTTATCAAACATCTCCTTGAACTGTTTCTTCATGACGGTATCCATCTCATCAATGGCAGCCAGTATTTTGTCACGGGAAAGCGTGAGTTCTTCAATATTCTTCTTTAAAGTTTCATAGCGCTCATTAACTTCCGAATACTGTTCAGGAGCTTCCATGTTGACATTACCAAGGTGTTCAATATCCGCTCTTAACTGGGCTACTTCTTCCTTGGCATTTTCAATATCTTCATCCGTAGTTCTTGTACGGGCAAATTCATAAGTCAGCTGATATTCAGAAGCTAATCTCTGCAGATCAGTTTCCCGCTTTGTTTCAAGACGCGTCTTATCAATCTTAATCGCATTGGCACTGGCTTCTGCTGTCTTAAGATCCTTGCGCATCTGACGCAGCTGGGCTTCACGACGTTCGATATCATGATTCTCATTAGAACGTTCATCACGTCCTGACTTGATCTCATTTGTGATCTCATCACGTCTGGCATAGGCTTTATTCAGTCTTATAACCAAATCATCGGTATGTGCCTCAGCATTATCCTGATCATCGTCATTCTGTAACAAAGCATAATCATTCTTTAACTTTTCATATTTTGCTTTCTTGGCATCAACCACCGGTTCCAAAGAAGCAGAGGCATAACGTTTTTCCTGTAAATCATGGGCGATGTTTTGCCTTTGTTCAGAAGCCTGATTCTGATTCTTTATGGCTATCTGTAATCTTGCATTTTCACTGTCAAGCTGGGCAGCTGTATCTTCTGCCTCTTTCTTCATGGTCACAAGATTGGTGTTGTGTCTGGTCTTGCCGCCAGTCATGGAACCACCGCGGTGAATGACTTCCCCATTTAAAGTGACGATCTTGTAGCCTCTGTTTGTTAAGCTGGAAAGCTGATTGCCTGCTTCCATGGTTTTCGCCACAAGGACATTGTTTAAAAGAGATTCCACAACCGGATCAAATGTCTTGTCACATGTCACAAAATCAGCAGCACTGCCTAAATATCCATCAGTATTCTCACAGATAATCTGATCCTGCTGGCGGATATATCTGGGTTTGCAGACGGTTAAAGGCAGGAAAGTTGCACGACCGGAAAGGTTTTTTGTAAGGAAACGGATAGCATCTCTTGCGGACTGTTCATTGTCTGTCACAATGTAGTTCATTGCCCCGCCAAGAGCAGTAGAGACAGCTTCTTCATAACCCTCTGAAACATGCAATACCTGTCCAACAACCCCAAGTATGCCATGTAAGGCATGCTGATTATTCATGACAGCTTTAATGCCCTGCTGGTTATTAAATGGATTCCTTAATAAGGATTCCAGGACATTGCGTCTGTTTTCAAGCGCTCTGACTTTCATTTCAGCCTGGTTGCGCTCAGCCGCTCTGTCTGCCAGATTCTGGGCAGCCTGGTTCAGTTTCTCACTTAAAAGACGTATATCTTTCTGCAGATCTTCATAACGCTGCCGGCGGTCTTCATATTCACTCTTTGCGGCAGAAAGCATATCCTTCATCTGTTCAGCCTTCTGTTTGTCAGAACCTGTTTCGACAATGTATTTACGCTTTTCATCCAGTTCTGTCTTGCGTGCTTCCAGAGCCTGTACATCATGATAGTTCTGCATCAGTTCTTCCTGCAGATCATTGATCTTCTGATCCAGAGCACTGATCTTACGGCGTCCTTCCTGGATTCTGGTCTCCGCTACCTGGATGTTGGTATTGTACATGGTTGTATTGGTTTCAATATCAAACAATGTCTTATCCGCAGATTCTATCTGTTTGCTGATATCATCAATATCATGTACAAGAACCGTAATCTCTATTTCTTCCAGACGTTTCTTCTTTTCTTTATAGATTTCTGCCTTATGAGCCTGACGCTTCAGAGGAGAAACCTGCTTTTCCAGTTCGGTAAGAATATCCTGACTGCGTTCCAGGTTTGTCTTAGTTCTCTCAAGTCTTGAAAGAGATTCAATCTTGCGTTTTTTATACTTGGCAACACCGGCTGCTTCTTCAAAGATACCTCTGCGGTCCGCAGGCTTTGCTTCGGCAAAACTGACAACATTACCTTGCGAAATAATAGATAATGAATCCCGGCCAAGGCCTGTATCCAGAAAGAGATCAACCACATCCTTCAGTCTGACATTTCTGCGGTTGATCAGATATTCTGCATCGCCTGAATCACGGTACAGTCGTCTTGTGACTTCTAATTCATCCTGATCACTGTTCAGGATGTGATTGGAATTATCAAAGACAAGTGTGACTTCTGCCATATTGACTTTGCGTCTGTCCGCAGAACCGGCAAAGATGACATCATTCATCTTCTCACCACGCATGGACTTGGCACTCTGTTCGCCAAGTACCCAGCGTACCGCATCCGCAATATTTGACTTTCCGCATCCATTAGGACCGACAATACCGGTTATAGGATGATCAAAAGTTATTGTCGTTCGATCCGCAAAGGACTTGAATCCCTGCATCTCAATTCGTTTTAAAAACATTTTTTCTCCTTAAATACCGCTAGTGATTATATCAAAAATCACACCCGGCTGAAAGAATACATCACTTTGCAGGATGATCTTCCTTTAAAATGGCAATGATTTCTTCCAGAGCTTTTGTTTCATCGCTCTTGACCGGTTCTGCCGGTGCTTCCGGTTTCTTATGAAGCTTGTTTACTGCTTTTACCATTAAGAACAGGACAAATGCCATTAATATGAAATTGATAACCGTACTGATAAAGGCACCGATCTTCAGATCCACACTGCCCATGGAGATGACCCAGTCACTGAAATCTACCTGGACAAGCAACCCGATCAGAGGATTGATGATGTTATCAATAAATGAAGTGATAATGCTCTGGAAAGCAGCACCGATAATGACACCAACAGCCATATCCATGACATTTCCACGTAAAGCAAATTCTTTAAATTCATTTAAAAAGTTCTTCATAAGCTTCCTCCAGTATTTCCTTCTGATTCTTTTCATCATGTAGAATCACATAGCTTCCATAACAGTCAGGATTCTCTGATACATATGGATGTGGTTCCAGTATTTCAGTTACATCATCTTTATAACAGACAGGATATACATTACCATGCAGATCCTGCATCTTTCTTAAGGTGTGATCCGCATAGAAGCCATCTTTGATATACATCAGCGTTCTGTGTCCATATACCAGTTTATAGGCATACAGATGAAAATGATAACGATCACAGAATGCCTGTTGTGTCTCTTGAATCTGGACGCCATTCATCTCACTGGAAAGAATGACACCATCACACCCGTGTTCCAGATAGAAGGCTGCCGCATACGAATTGGCAATATTGCATGTCATACCCGCAAGACAATGTGACACATCATGATAAAGATCATTGACTGATCCGATAACGGCATGATGGATTTCCTTCGTATCATTCATATTCTGATGTATGACAGGTAAGAAATGATCTGAGCCATAGCCTTCAGACATACTGGAAATACCATGACATTCTGTTTCTGTATCACTTTGTATCAACAGACGGTCAAATACCGGTTTTTCTTCATGGATATCAGAGTAATATTCCTGTTTTCCAAGCCTAAGATGCGTATGCATTCTTTTTTCATGCAGCCTGGATAAAGCATTTCTTCTGATCTCATTCAATTGTGATATCGGAATAAAGATATTATCCGCATGTCCTATAAAAGAATCTACCACATAAGGATATACATCTGTCTTCTCCAATGCCTTATGAATTCTTTCATCATTAACAGGTGAAGAAGATGCTTTCTGACATACTTCATGACTGCTTAAAGAAACTGTATTTCCCCTGTCATCCTGATAGGTAACGGTAAATGGTTTTCCAATCTGTGCCGTGTATGTGCAGGACAGTGATACTTTCTTAATCGGAATTTCTGTCTTTTCACGAATACTTTCCAATAAACGTGCATCACTTGTCTTTCTTAAAGACTGACCAGGCTTTGGAGAAGGTTTACTATGGCATTCTAATGTCACAACATCTCCTGCATGTGCTTCATTGATAAGTTTATTCTTCTGATCATAGATCTTTACTGCCGTCAAACCTGTATCATGCGGTTCATTGATGATTCTCAAACCATCATGCTGGTAAAGTGTATCCGTTAGTTTTACCTCTACCATGCCATTATGGTAATGCAATACCTTACCGATTTCGATGCCCTGATGGTTTGGACGGTATTGAGACATACGATGTTGTACATCCGCATGGAACATATGACCATCCGAGAAACCTCTGTTAAACATTAGTAACAGTTCTTTGTTTCTCTTTTGGGAAACATGATACGTTTCATGATTGTAATAAGCATCAATTGCCTCACGGAATGTTCTGGTAACTAACCAGACATATTCCGGTCTTTTCATTCTGCCTTCTATCTTCAAAGAAGATACCCCTGCCTCTATTAACTCTGGCAGATGTTCTATGACATTGAGATCCTTTGGCGAGAGAATATAATCCCCTTCCTTAAAGTGTTTCCCTTCTTTCGGATAATACTTTAATCTGCAGCATTGTGCACACATGCCTCTGTTAGCACTTCGGTTTTTTATCGAAGCACTCATCAGACACTGACCACTGTAGGAAATACAGATAGCGCCATAGGCAAATACTTCTATTTCCATATTAGTCTTACAGGCCTCTTTAATGATTTCAATTGGCGTTTCACGGGCTAATACAACTCTTTTTGCACCAAGTTTCTGCATGAGTCTGACCCCGTCGAGATTATGGATATGCATCTGGGTACTGCAATGTATATCAAAGTCCGGATAGCATTTGTGGATATAATCGAATAATCCCATATCCTGTACGAGGATACCGTCACAATCATTATGATACAGGAAATCCACTTCTTCCTCTGCCTTCTCTATTTCTGTTTCAAAGAGCATGGTATTGATGGTCACATAAACCTTTACATCACAATCATGACAGAAGGCAACCGCCTCCTGGAATTCTTCATGTGAAAAATTACCCGCAAAGGCTCTTGCGGAGAATGTCTTCAGACCCAGATATACAGCATCTGCGCCACCATATACCGCAGCTTTTAAGGATTCCATGTTTCCTGCCGGGGCTAATAATTCAACTTTCTTCATGACATTTCTCCTTAACAATACGGTATCTTTCGACAAGATCTTTTAAGTGCATTGACGCATTGGCACTGGATGTTGATGGAAGGTTTATATGCTCTATATCCAGGGATATATATTTATCATAGAGAGAACCTGCCCTTTTACCAGTTGTAAAGACAGTATGAATATGCGTACCAGGTAAAAGAGAGGCAATATCATTGACCGTAACATCTGTAATAGAGGCATCTGAAGATCCTTTGATCGTACAGTCATGTATCACATCCCACAAGGCTATGTGATGCTTATGACAGAATGCTTCTTTATCCTTTACAGGATCATCAAATAACTGTTCCATAACTGACCAGAAGCGGTTATGAATATTGGCATAGTAAAAGTTCTGTTTTCTGGATATCACCGAAGGAAAAGATCCCAGTATCAAAACCCTGCTTTCGTCATCAAAGACAGGTGGAAATGGATGTACGATATGTTCTTTTTCCATGTTAGAGACTCCTGTAGGAAACACTCTGACTTTTTACATTCTTTAATATAAAAGTCATAAATCCATCTTCCGGATCGATCCTTCCCTGCTTGCATGCCTGATCCAGATCCGCCAGTTCCTTCAACCACCTGAATACCGTCTTAGAGCTTACCATAGCCGAATCCTTGGACAGATAGTATACATATCCGGATGTGATATGCATTCTTGCGGCTATCTGATCATTATTCATGCCTTTTTCATGACACAGTCTTATATTTGCAAACATCCGTAATCTTCCGGCAAGTAAGGTAATTAATGTAATGTATGTATATCCTCCTGCAAGCATTTCCTGTATGGTTCCAAGACTTCCTTCCAGATCCCCTTTGGCAATTCTGGAGGCAAGTGTACTGATATCCGTATCGGGATTCACAGATACAAGATGCCTGATATCATTCTGATCATATTCTTTCTTGCCATAAAGCAGTAATTTTTCAATGGAATTATGCAGCAGCATCGTATCATTCCTGACCCTGCCTAACAATTCATTCATAGCCTGTCTGCTTAAGGTAAGACCATACTTCTTAAGTTCCTTTGATGCATAAGCAGGAAATTCTTTCTCTTTGATTTCATCAAAGTGAACGATTTCTATATGATACTTTTCAAGTAATTTAGAACCCTTTTTAACAGAAGAATAATTCTGATCATGACAATAGAATATTAATAAGGCATCTTCATTAGGCTGATCCAGATACTGCTTTAATACAGAAAGCACATGTTCTTCATCCTTGTTTTTCTTTGTTGTCTTTGCGGTACCTGTACGTTTTCTTTTTCCCTGAGTCAGAAAGTAAGGATTGCGTAGTATGACTGCTTTTCTTTCTTCATCAAACAAAGAATAGGAATCACATTCCATCATGGCAGCGTCTATATTAAACGACTTAGGATCATCCGCATCGATATAGACCGTATGATCCCTGTCTATCTTATATTTCTTCAAGAGATCGTGAAGCCGACTCTCCATCCGGTACTGATCATTCCCTGTATAAATCAATATGCCCATGCCTGTCATTTTATACCAGGATTGAAGTTCTGTCCCCTTAAGAATGCTGTATTCCCTTCAGAAGTTAAGAGAATTGTCCCAAAAGGAAGGAATACAAACCGGATATCACCGGCATCTCTTGTCAGGTAGTAAGGAATATGCCTTTTTAATAGTTTCTGCATTGTTTCTTCCGATGGATGATGATAGATCCGGTAGGGACCGGCAGAGATAATGGCAAGCTCTGGTCTTACGGTATCGAGAAACTGATCAGAGGAACCGGTCTTTGAACCATGATGACTTAATTTAAGAATACTGCAATGAAGCTGATTATACTTTTCAGCGATCTCATTCTCCTGATCCTTTTCTGCATCTGCCATCAGACATACATTCATATCCCCTGCCTTTACATAGTTAACTATCGAAGAAGCATTTTCATTATCATTCTCTGTATCGTTAAGATCATACAGGGTAAAGATACCGGATATGGTTTTATCTCTATGCCTTGTAATAACCTGTTCCGGCTTGTATTTCTTTTCTATATTTTCTTTATTACCGGAATGATCATTATCACTATGCGTGATAATGAGTGTATCGAGATGGCGTATTCCTTCAGATTTCAGATAATCATCCAAAGCATTCCAGGCAGATGGCTTACCTGTATCAATCAGGATGTTCTGACTGTTTAACGGGGCACGTAATAATATACTGTCTCCCTGGCCTACATTTATAAACGTTAATTCCATAAACGGATGAAATAACCCGGTAATCTGAAATACCAGTAACAGGATACAGATAAACTGATGAACGTATTTCTTTTTAAAAGTTACAATCACAAGAAGAATAAAGAATATCAATCCCTCTCCTGCTAGACATCCTGGTATTTCAAATACGGATAATACCTGCAGGATATATGAGAGAAGAGGATCTAAAAACCGTATTGAAACAAAAGGCACAAACAAAGACAAGAGACTTAAAAACCATAAAAGACCATACAGCTTCTGTAAGAATCTGTAACATACATTCATAACCGGATTCATGACATGCAATGTCAATGACTGCAGTATCAATATGCAGTTATAAGAGATCAGTTTTCTGTGTTCTGTAAAGAAGACAGATATTCTGTATATGGCAGGTATCAGAAAAGAAAGAGAATATATCTCTGATGGATAAACAAGCATGATAATACCTAAACAGATTCCAGTTTTCTGTTTTGGATCTAACTTAGTATAAGATAACAAGCGGAATAAGAGGGATTGTACAACCAACAAAGGAAATCTGTATACAACGATCAGAAACAAAGATACACCAATCAATATCCTGTTTCTTTTCTTCCAGTCCATAAAACGGGATAATATGACACTCAGAATACTGAGTATACCGGCATAAGAAAAACCATTTGCGTAAAACCATTCCTCTTCATAATCTTTCATGCGGATATTTAAAAGAGATCTGTATAAAAGAGGCTGGTCCTTCTCATCTGCTTTCAGAATCTGATTCTGTAAAAAAGAACGGAAAGAATGATGTTTCTTTACAAGTCTGATCTGTCCCTCATTGACATAGTAAGAAACACCATAAGAAGATGCCCATTTTTCATAATCAAAGCGGTAGAATCCCTTTTCTTTCGTAATTCTCTGATAAGGACCTTCTACAGCATATTCCCCATCGATATACAATGGTTTATCCGTATAGACAAGTACCTTCTGTTTATGATCAGAAAGGATCGCATAAGAACCGTTGACGATCTGTGCCTTCCCTGTCTGCATATGAATTTCTGATGTATCAAAACGGGGAATCCACAGCGTCATCAAAAGCAATCCGATAATGATCACACTTTTGTCTCTGGTACGAAATAACCATAATGCAAGACAGCATACTAAGGCTGTATATCGATATGTTTCATAGCAGCATGCATACAGGAATATAAGCAGACAGAATAAAGCAGGATTCTCTCTGATTGTTTTCATAAAGTAATCAGATCCTTTAACTTATCAAACTTAGCCTGACCGATTCCCTTTACCTTCATCAGATCCTCAATTGTCTGAAACAGATGTTCTGAGCGATAGGCAATGATTTTGTCTGCCGTACCTTCGCCTACACCAGGCAATGTACATAATTCTTCCTTACTTGCCGTATTGATGGAGATACGCTGTACTTCCCCTTCTTCTTTCTGATATGGTACATAGACAACATCATGATCCTTTAAGACAGTATCAGGATTTAACAAAGATGTATCCGCATTGTCTTCAAGCCCTGCTTTATCCAGAGCTTCCTGTAAGGTCGTATACATGGTTAATTCCGTACTGCCTTTGTTTTTGACAGCACCCCGCATCGTGACATGTATGGTATCGGTTTTGATGTCTTTAAGATCAGTGTGTCTGATGTCTACCCCCAGTGCCAGTATGAACAGGCATAAAAAAATAAGCAGTTGTTTCATAGAAAACCTCCTGCTTATGTATTACCGGAAAAATATCGAATTCCACGAATTATTTAACAGAAACGATTGTAACCTTATAAGGTTTAGCAACAGGTACTCTGACTTCATCGCCAGCCTTATGATCCATGATAGCCTGTGCTAACGGGGTATCGTTGGAGATACGTCCATGCAGAGGATCTGCTTCGGTAGAACCGACAATAGAATACTCTTCTGTTTCATTTGTATCCATGAATTCAATTCTGACAGTAGAACCGATATGAACATTCTTGCCACCCTTGGATGTATCAATGATCTCATAATGACCAGGCTGCAGCATGTTTTCCAGTTCAACGATTCTGGATTCTACTTCAGACTGCTTTTCACGAGCCGCATCATAGTCGGCGTTTTCGGAAAGGTCGCCCTGAGAACGTGCCTCGGCAAGTTCAGCCTTTACTTCTTCACGGGTAACATGAACAAGGTTATCATATTCTTCCTGCAGGTCTTTCAGACCTTTTTCAGTGACATATATTTTTTTATCTTCAGCCATTTGAATTCTCCTTATTTTTGCTTGAAAATTATAGCATTGTGTGATGAATGATGCTACTGATTTTTGTATTCAGAAGGTCTATTGCGACCTTGTTGGAACCACCTTCCGGAATGATGATATCCGCAAATCTCTTGGATGGTTCAATGAAATATTCATGCATCGGACGTACGGTATCCATATACTGATTGACAACTGAATCCATGGATCTGCCTCTTTCCTGCACATCTCTTAACAGTCTTCTGATAAAGCGTATATCAGCATCTGTATCTACAAATACCTTGATATCCAGCATATTTCTAATCTTTTCATCCTGTAATACAAATAATCCTTCCAGGATCAGTACGTCACATGGATAGCATGTTTCCGTAACATCACTGCGGGTATGATGGACAAAGTCATAAGTTGGCTTTTCAATGGTCTTTCCATCCATCAGTTCATGTATCTGTTCAACCAGAAGATCATTGTCAAATGCATCCGGATGGTCATAGTTTGTCTTAACTCTTTCTTCCATGAGCATATCTGACTGATCTTTATAATAGTCATCCTGACGGATGATCAGTACAGATGTCACATCCGCAAAGGTTTCCTGAATATGCCTGGAGATACTTGTTTTCCCGGATGCTGAGCCTCCGGCTATGCCGATAATCAATGGTTTACTCATTCCTGTTGTGCCCCTTCTTCTACGGATATTAATCGATCCTTTGCGTCATATGTCAAAGTCAAGCTGAATGGTTCTGTTTCTTTTCCCAGCATCTTCTTCAGGAAAACCTTATCCCCTTCCCATAAAGGAAGAGAAAGAATTGCATCTTCATCTACCCATGCAAGGGTTCCTTCAACACAATCATGCATGATGCCCTGATAGCTTTCAGAAGTATAGATAAAGATCCTCTCATCTTCAAGATGCGGATACCGGAAATATACAACACCTCTGTAATCCAGTTTCTCCGCGGTTAACCCGGTTTCTTCATACATCTCACGCCTGGCGCATTCCATCATGCTTTCACCGGGTTCTCTTTTACCACCGATTCCTATATACTTGCCCGCATTCACATCATTGTGTTTCTTATTGCGGTAAAGCATCAGAACCTGATGGTTATGAAACAGATAGATACATGTACTGTCTCTCATTGTTTCTTATGCAGATACTTGTCTACATTGGCTTCATGTTCTTCTAGTGTTTTGGCATAGTAGATCTTGCCATCTCCATACACATCCGCCATGAAGTAGAAATAGTCATTATCTGCCGGATGAATTGCGGCTTCTAATGCTGTTTCCCCGGGATTCTCAATCGGACCAGGTGGAAGACCATCTACCTTATAGGTATTGTATGGAGAATCATAATCCGGATTGGCTTCACATGCCTGCCAGTTATCGGTCTGCTTGTCAAAGTCAATCGCATAGCATACGGTTACGGAACTCTGCAGTTTCATACCTGCATTCAGTCTGTTATAGAAAACACCAGCAACATTCTTCAGATCATCAGGATTCGTACCGGCTTCGTACTGAATGATAGAAGCCATGGTATAGATATCCTGAATAGAATGACCGCTTGCGGCAATATCCTCGGCATACTTGTTATAGACTTTTAAAGTCTGGTTCAAAACCATTGTTGTAATTTCTTCAGCAGTGGTTTCCTTATTGACTTCATAAGTAGCTGGCGCTAAATACCCTTCCAGATCAATCCTGATATTCTCATTGAACATATCTTCGGTAATGAAAGGGTATGTGCTCATCTGACTTCTTAACCAGTCATCATTGTTCCATAAGGCAAGCAGATCATCAGAAGATACATTCGTCACTTCCGCAAACTTTTTAGCAGCATCCTTGGCCCAGTCACCTTCTACTATGGTCACAATTGCGGCATCTTTCTTGGCCGCATTCTGATCATTTAAAGTTGTAAACAACTTATTAAGATCCCATGATTTATCTAATGTGAAAACACCGTACTTGATATCGGTAAGATGCTTGTATCTTGCATAAAGGTAGGCAGAATCTGCATTTTTGATAATGCCTTCTTTTTGAAGTTTATCCGCAACATCCTTCGTTAATTCCCCTTCATCTACTTCAAACTTCACTTCTTCACTGCCTGTCTGAACAGGCTGCAGGGATTCATAGATGGAATAAACACCAATTCCTAAAAGAATCAGAAGAAGAATGATAATCACAAGAACAATCTTCTGTAATAACGGGGTTCTGCGTTTCTTCTTTTTAACCGGTTTTACATCATTCGTATCGGTTTCATCAGTTGTATCAGCCGTACTTTCCGTAACGGTTTTATTCTCTGTTTCTCCTGTTTCCAATAGTATCTGCGGAGCAGTATTTTTGTGATATCCTCTGGCGTGTTTGCCAGTGACTTCATTACTGCCTAAAGCATCTGATAATTCATCCTTTGCGGCAGGTAAAGGATCTGTATCTTCCTTAAGATCAATATGAATGACATCACTCAGCTCATCTTTGACACCAGGATCATCATCCGTTAAAGAATCAGGAATTTCATTATCTTCTTCCCCTTTGGCATTGACCTTGTCATCGGCAGGGGAATCCTTTTTAACAGGAAGCACATCATCCAGTTCATCTTTAACACCCGGATCATCGTCAGTGATGGAATCCGGGATTTCATCATCTTCTTCTCCCTGTGCATTGAATTTATCATTTGCCGGGGAGTCAGAAGATTTATCCTGATACTGTTTGTTCAGTTCTTCATCAGATACATCACCTTTATTATGAAGCGTACGCATCATTCTTGTCTTTTCGCCAAGAACGATATCAGGCAGATCATCCAATTCATCAAAATCTATATTATTATTTTTATCCTTTGGATCTGATTTCATCAGAGATCTCCTTCATTCTGAAAAGCACCAAGTACCTCTTCACACATTTCCCAGTCATCCGGATCGGTGACTTCATCCATGTTGCCGTCATCATCATACGTATAAGCATATACACTGCCCTCCGGATCAGATGGATCCGTAAACAGGACAAACTTTCTGTCACTGTGTTCATCATCAAAAGTAAGCAGTATCTCTACTTCTCTTTCCTGTCCACTGTCATCCGTGATAATCATGCGGTTGCTTTCTTCCATGTTAATCTCCTTTACAATAAAAGGCGTACTGCGCCTTTTATTCCTTATTGGCATCCAGCCATCGCTGCAATATCGCAACAGCAGCCAGCTGATCAATTTTCTTCTTCCGGTGTCTGCGGGATACATCTGCCTCTAAGAGAATCTCTTCTGATTCCTGGGTTGTATTTCTTTCATCCTGCATTTTAACAGGAATCCCGGTTTCCTTCTCCAGAACCTTTCCAAATTCCAGACAGATCTGTGCCCTTTCAGCCACGTCACCGTTTTCAAGTAAAGGCAATCCCAATACGATGATATCCGGCTTCATTTCCTGAACCAGTTCTTCAACACGGTCCAAAGCCGTATCATAGTCATCGGAAGGAAAACGGATAGTCTTTACCGTCCCCGCTATGAAACCAGTCTCACTCCAGCTGACACCACACGTCACACTGCCGAGATCCAGTCCCATATATTTAGGCATTACTTATTTTCCTCTAAATAGAAACGCACAAGCTCCTCAATAATTTCATGTCTTTCAACAGACTGAATGATACTGCGGGCATTGTTATGAGAAGAAATGTAGGCAGGATCATTAGAAATCAGATAACCAGCTATCTGATTGATTGCATTGTATCCTCTTTCGTTTAAAGCCGTTTCTACATGCTTGAGAACCTCACGTATATTTTCACGTCTGACTTCTTCAGCATTAAAACTAACGGTTTCAGTAGCATCGTTACGAACTTTACTCATAATCGATCCCTCCTTTACCCTTTATTTTAAACGCAATCACTTGAAAAGTATAGAATACATGCACCATTTACAAAAAGAATCCCGTGAATTCACTCACGGGATTGCTTTTATGCCTGAATTAACTTCTTTGCGGTAGCGTGTGCTTCATCAATCTTAGTCACATCACGCCCACCGGCCTGGGCCATATCCGGTCTGCCGCCGCCATTGCCGCCGCATACCTGGGCAGCTGCCTTGACGATGTCACCGGCTTTCATGCCCTTGGCAATAGCAGCCTTGGATGCTGCACAGACAAATGTTACCTTGCCATTGCTTTCATTTGATACAAAGACAAGACCATCACCAAGCTTGGAACGAAGGGTCTCGGCATATTCCTTCAGACCCTTGTTATCATGATCCTTTAGCTTCAGGAATAATGCTTTAATACCCTGAATGTCTTCTGCTTTATCTACGATAGAGGCAGCTTCAGCATTCATGGCTTTTTCTTCTGCTTTCTTTACTTCTCTGCTCAGTTCAGCATTTTCTTCCTGCAGTTTCTGGATTCTGTCCTTTAATCCATCCCAGTTCTTTAACTTTAACTGAGATGCAAGATCATTCAGATACTCTTCCTGATTGCGGAAAGAATGATAGGCATCCATCTTTGTTTCACATGTAATTCTGCGTACACCAGATCCGACAGATTCTTCCGAAATGATTCTGAAGACACCTAATGCACCGGTATTGGATACGTGGGTACCGCCGCAGAATTCCTTGGATACATCACCCATGGAGACAACTCTGACCATGTCTCCGTACTTCTCATCAAATAAGGCAGTAGCACCGGTCTTTCTGGCTTCTTCTATCGGCAGAACCTGGGTAGTAACCGGAAGATCTTCCTGAATCCATGTATTGACAAGATCTTCTACCTTCTTTAACTGCTCTGCGGATGGCTTTTCAAAATGTGTAAAGTCAAATCTGCCATAGGATGGGCAGTTATAAGAACCAGCCTGGGCAATATGATCACCTAATACTTCTTTTAATGCACTCTGTAACAGATGCAGTGAAGAATGGTTGGCACGGGTACGCTGACGATCTTCATAGTTATATTCCCCTTCAACAACATCCCCTACATGCAGAGTTCCTTCCACATGGTCAATATGATGCATCGGCTGCTTGTGCGGTGCCTTCTGTACATCTACTACATCTGCCTTGAAGACATCATTCCATAATTTACCTGTATCTGCGCACTGACCACCGCTTTCCGCATAGAAACATGTCTTATCGAGGATGACATCACCTTCCCCATCGAGTTCATCCACACTGACGCCGTCTTTGAATAAACCGATGACTTTACCGGTACAATGTCTGTCGGTATAGCCGGTGAATTCAGAGTTCTGTGTGAAGTTCATCAGATCCTTGGACTGACCATGCATGGACTGCAGGTTGCCTCTGGCATCTCTTGCCCTCTGCTTCTGGGCAGCCATTTCTTTCTTAAAGCCTTCTTCATCAACGGTATAGCCATTGTCTTCGGCAATCTCTTTGGTCAGCTCTTCCGGATAGCCATAGGTATCATATAAACGGAATACAACTTCACCAGGAAGCTGTTTGGTATCCGCATGTTCCTTCAGGGCTTCATTTAATAATGCTTCCCCATTGGCTAAAGTCTTATGGAAGGATTCTTCTTCATTCTTGACAAGTCTTGAGATTAAAGGAACCTTTTCTTCAATATAGCCATAGTATTCCTTCATATTATCCGCAACAACCTGGACAAGCTGATACATAAAGGCACCTTCAATGCCAAGCTTGATGCCATAGCGTACGGCTCTTCTCAAGACTCTGCGCAATACATAGCCTCTGCCTTCGTTAGAGAACATGGCACCATCAGCGACCGCAAACGTAACCGTACGGATATGATCCGCAATGACTCTGTAAGCCATCTTGTATTCCGGTTCATCATAGGAATGCTTGGCATACTTTTCAGTCGCGTGAATAATCGGTAAGAAGAGATCTGTATCGAAGTTTGTTTCACCTTCCTGAATGAAGTCAACCAGTCTTTCCAGACCCATGCCTGTATCAATATTCTTCTGTGGCAATTCCTTGTACTCAGAACGCGGAACTTCGCCTGGTCTGCAGTCATATTGCGAGAAGACGATATTCCAGAGTTCTACATAACGGTCATTTTCAATATCATCAAAGAATAACTTCTCACCAATATGATCCGGATCATACTTTTCACCACGGTCATAATAGATCTCGGTATCCGGTCCACCCGGACCTCTGCCGATTTCCCAGAAGTTATCTTCTGATTTACGGATATGAGATTCAATCATCCCTGTCTTAACCCACAGGTTATACGCATCTTCATCATCCGGATAAACCGTTACATATAAACGCTTTGGATCAAATCCAATCCAGTCCGGAGAAGTCAGGAATTCCCATGCCCATGGGATTGCCTGTTCCTTGAAATAGTCACCGATAGAGAAATTACCAAGCATTTCAAAGAATGTATGGTGACGTGCTGTTCTGCCTACATTTTCAATGTCATTTGTACGAATGCACTTCTGGGCATTGGCAATACGCGGGCAGGCTGGCTTTACGGATCCGTCAAAATACTTCTTCAATGTAGAAACACCGGCATTAATCCATAACAATGTAGGATCATTATGCGGAATCAGACTGGCAGATGGTTCAATCATAAAACCCTTGGATTTGAAGAAATCCAGGAACATCTGTCTGATCTGATTGCCTGTTAGATTTTTGTTTGCGCTCATAAATCCTCCTGAACAATAAAAAAATTCCTGTTATTCACAGGAACGTAATATACGCGGTACCATCCTGATTCACATAGTTTCTATGTGCACCTTAATTGTGTCTGTAACGCAGATCTGCGTTATCCTTTCGGATACTCATGAAAAGCAGCTTCATTCTTATATACAGGAAAACTTGCACCAGACGTTTTCTCTCTTTACTGCATATTTAAGAATTACTATCCTTTTCTTAACGATTTAACGTAATTAGTCTAGCACATTTCTGACAAAACATAGCGATAAAATGAAAGTGAATTGTTTTGTTTTCATGAATTCCCGGTAAGTTTGGTTTCATGAGATTATAAAAGATTGCATTAATGAAAATAATGAAATAATATTTACGTACATGAAACTTATTTCAGGGAGGAATGTAAATTTATGAAAAATATTATCAAGCCGTTAATAGCGGCAGGTATGGCGGTATCACTTGCCGGCTGTACGGTAGGAGGCAGCACAGCTGCCACATCTACCAACAAGAAGTCCGATGATGACACCTATACCGTTGGTATTATCCAGTTAGTGCAGCATCCGGCATTAGACGCTGCCACAAAGGGATTTGAAGATGCCCTTAAGGATGAGTTTGGCGATAAGGTTACCATCAAGTATAAGAATGCTTCAGGCAACTCTACAGACTGTG